>NZ_CAOOSE010000025.1:0-58071 GCF_948499155.1 uncultured Phocaeicola sp.
ATTAACCATTGTTCTAATATTTATAATTGTTAGTGAATTAAATTCCACTGCAAAATTAAGCATAAATGTTCTAACTATGGCATTTTCGCTCTAAAATTATCTTATTAATTATGGTTTTATTAACTTATATCTATGCTAAACATCTCAAACAGATTATATTGTAATGTCGACCTTGCAATATGGGCAAACAATAAAATACAGATGAAAAACAAAAAAAATACGGCCGAAGTTTTTCTCTTTCAAAGAAATGACCTATCTTTGCAGTCCAAAATTGAACCATTACACATTGTTGTTACCAAAACAGTAAAATAATAACAATAAAAACATATATCAAAATGAAAAAAGGTCTTCATCCAGAAAACTATCGTCCCGTTGTATTTAAAGATATGTCAAACGGTGATATGTTCTTGTCTCGGTCAACTGTGGCAACTAAGGAAACCATCGAATTCGAAGGTGAAACTTATCCGCTGCTGAAAATTGAAATCTCCAGCACATCACACCCCTTCTACACCGGTAAGTCTAAATTGGTGGATACAGCAGGTCGTGTTGATAAGTTCATGAGCCGTTATGGTAACCGCATGAAAAAGTAATTTATAACTTCATTCAAGTTACAAAATAAAGGCTGTGACTCCTCCGAGTTACAGCCTTTATTTGTGTCCACACATGTAATCCTTTCATCTTCCCCCGACAAACTTTCCGCCTGTCCATTCATACACCACCGGCTCTTTCTTTATATAAGCAGCCAGTTTTTCTCTTTCTGATTTTGCCAGATAATCGGGAGTGGTATAGGTAAAACTCAAGGTGGTATTCTCCGGTGAGAGCGTAACTTTCAAAAGTTCCATGTCGGCTTTTTCACGCAACAAAGGAAAATCTCCATTCAAAGAATCAACTGGAAGATAAAACGCTTCAACGGGCGGCAACTGCACATAATCCTGTTTGGGAAGTTCTTGCCACTGAGTAGAGAAGAAGCGTATCTCACTATCGCAAGCGGATGCACACACAGTATTCACCATACACACGATTTTCACCGAATCATTCAACGGAAGCAATTTCATCTCCAGCGTGCTTCTTGAAGTCGTTTGCAGTTGCAGATAGCCATCTGTCAGTTTCTTCAGCTCCGCCGTCTTTCCGAAACGGTTTTTCACTTCCGCTTTCATGTTACTGGCAAGAAAGTCAATGCAATCTTCCCGGTTCACCTTCGTGAGCAATGGTGCAATAGAATCCGGCATCGAGACAAATAATGTCTTCATATCTTGCGCCTGCACGCCAACCACACTTGCTATACCAATCAATATACTTATCAGCTTTTTCATATTATCATCTTTCATTAAGCGTTCAAAGATACATATTTTCTCTCCCATTTGTCAACCGTATAAGATTTTTTTCTACTTTTGTGCAATTGATAACCAACTAAGCATGAAAGATACTATGTATTTACACCCGGAAATGGAGACGCTGACACGTCCCGAGATTGAGAAACTACAGTTGGAACGTTTGCAAAAGACCGTCCGCCACTGCATGAATTCTCCTTTTTACAAGAAACGCTTTGAAGAGAACCATCTGAAACCCGAAGATATCCGCTCACTAGATGACTTACGCAAGATTCCCTTTACAACCAAACAAGACCTGCGCGATACTTATCCTTTTGGAATGGCTGCCGTTCCTTTGGAAAAAGCAGTCCGCCTGCACTCGTCCAGTGGCACAACCGGTAACCCGACCGTGATTCTTCACACACAGAAAGACCTTGACGAATGGGCCAACGCCGTTGCACGCTGCCTCTACATGGTAGGCTTACGCCCCGGTGATATCTTCCAAAACTCCTCCGGCTATGGAATGTTTACCGGCGGACTTGGATTTCAATACGGAGCGGAACGTATGGGCATGCTTACCGTTCCTGCTGCTGCCGGCAATACCAAAAGACAATTAAAGTTCATTACTGACTTCGGAACCACCGCATTGCATGCCATTCCCAGCTATGCAGCCCGCCTGTACGAAGTGATGGAAGAAATGGGCATCGATCCGCGTCGGGATACCAGACTCAAGACATTAATTATCGGGGCAGAACCTCACTCTGAAGAACAACGCCGCCGCATCGAAAAGATGTTGGGAGTCAAAGCATATAACTCCTTCGGAATGTCCGAAATGTGCGGCCCCGGCGTAGCCTTTGAGTGTCAGGAGCAAAACGGCCTGCACATTTGGGAAGACTATTATATCGTTGAAATCATTAACCCCGATACGCTGGAACCCGTGCCCGATGGTGAAGTAGGTGAACTGGTGTTGACCACCATCAACCGCGAAGCCATGCCGATGTTGAGATACCGCACTCGCGACCTCACTCGTATTCTTCCGGGAGAATGTCCGTGCGGACGCCATCATAAACGTCTGGACAGAATGAAAGGCCGCAGTGATGACATGATTATCCTGAAAGGGGTTAATATCTTCCCGATACAAATCGAAACAGTATTGTTGCAATTTAAGGAGCTGGGCAGCGACTATCTGATTACACTCGAAACAATGGAATCAAACGATGAGATGACTATCGAAGTGGAACTCAGCCAGTTGTTTACCGACGACTATGGTCGTTTGCAAGCCCTTACCCGCGAGATTACACGCCAGTTGAAAGATGAAATTCTGGTTACTCCGCGAGTAAAACTTGTCCCGAAAGGCTCTTTGCCCAAATCGGAAGGCAAGGCAGTGAGAGTAAAAGACTTACGTAAAACTTTTTAAAAAGATAAAATTATGACCGTCCAACAATTATCTGTCTTCATTGAAAACAAAGCGGGGACATTACAGAAAGTATTGAACTTATTGAAAGAAGCAGGCATACAACTGATTGCTTCCACCATTGCCGATACAGTGGAATATGGCATTTACCGTATCATCTGCTCGGAACCCAAACGCGCATACGAAACGCTGAAAGAGGCTGGAATATCCGTGGCGCTCTCTGATGTGTTCGCCATCACACTGGATAATCAGCCGGGACGGGCAGCAGACGCTATCACCATTTTCAGTGAAGCCAAAATAGGAATCACTTATCTGTATTCCTTCTTGTTAGGAAACAAAGGCATATTGATTTTCCGCACAGATAATCCCGACAGAGCAAGAGAAGTGATTATTCTGAATAATCTCTCTTTCGTAGCTGAGAAAGACTTGTCGACGCTGATTTAAATTATTTATCGTAGGGGCGGACCCATGTGTCCGCCCGATACATTTGCTGTACCATTCAGGCAGACACATGGGTCTGCCCCTACAATTTACCCTCTTCGTTTCAAGAAGTCCGTAGGACTTTCTCCAAAATACTCCTTATAACATTTTGTAAAATAAGAAGGAGAAGTAAAACCTACCTCATACGTTATCTCGGAGATGGTTTTCTCTGAAGAAGCCAACAAGGAAGCGGCTTTCTTTAATCGGGCAATACGCAACAACTCATTGGGCGAATAATTGGTAAGCGCCTTTATTTTACGATACAGCTGTACCCGGCTCATTCCCATCTTGCTGCCCAACTCCTCTACACTCAACTCAGAATCCGCCAAGTTTTCTTCTATCAACGCCCTAAAGCGATTGGCAAACCCTTTATCTACTTCACTTACCGATTCTTTAGACAAGGTAGTCTTATCTCCGAAGAATTGTTTCAACCGCTTATGGTTATCCATCAGATTACGAAGCCGTACCAGCAACAGTTTGGAGTTAAAAGGTTTGGAAATATAAGAGTCCGCCCCACACTCAAATCCCTGTATCCGCTGTTCATCCAGCGAACAAGCGGTGAGCAGCATCACCGGAATATGGGAAGTCTGCAATTCTGTTTTCAACTTTCTGCAACATTCCAGTCCGTCCATTACCGGCATCATTACATCACAGATTATGGCGTCAGGCACATATTTCATGGCTTTCTTCAGGCCGGCATGCCCATCAGGAGCCTCTATCACCGTATATTCTCCTTGCAACAATGACTTCACATAGTCACGCACATCCGCGTTGTCATCTATTATCAAGATACATTCCTTATTCTCATCCGGAATCTGCTCTTCTGTTTCCATATCCTCCAGCTCCTCCACCACCGTCTGCTGTGTGATGCGCGGTTCCTGCACGAGGCCTGCCGACGGCTCTTCCACTACTGTCATAGGGATATCCACTGTAAATACAGTTCCTTTTCCTTCCACACTGTCCACCGTTATCTCTCCACCGTGCAGTTCGACAAAAGCCTTTGCCAAGGCAAGTCCGATGCCCGAACCTGCATGGTTTACGTCAATCTGATAAAAACGGTCGAAGATATGCCGGATATATCGGACAGAGATTCCCGAACCGGTATCAGCAACCACCAGATGGGCATATCTTCCACCTCTCTCCTTCACCAAAGTAGAGAGTGTAACCGTAATAGTTCCATTCTCCGGTGTGAACTTAAACGCATTGGACAATAAGTTGAAATAGACACGTTCCATTTTCTCGGCATCCAGTGCCATCAGATAATCTGCCTGGTCATCATTCACCTCCAATACAAAATGAATATGCTTTTTCAAAGCCAACGTTTGGAAGGAATGGCTCCATTCCTGCAACTGCACCCGTAGATTCATATTGGCTCTTACCAATTCCAATTTATCGTTTTCATACTTACGGAAATCAAGAATCTGATTGACAAGTCTCAGCAAGATATGTACATTCTTATGCACCACCTTTAATAAGGATAGCTGTTTCGGAGTCAACGACTTATCCTCTAAAAGCTGTTCCACCGGGTCGGCAACCAACGTAAGCGGAGTGCGGAAATCATGGGACACATTCGTAAAGAATACTAGTTTGGCATGCGTTGCCTCTTCCAATTGCTTTGAAAGACTGATAAGTTGGTCACGCTGCTCCTCCAGTTTCTTCTTCTGAGAAGAAAGTTCCGCATTCATCCGGTTCTTCATCCAATAGGCACGCACAATAATGGCCAGCAATGCCGCAAACAGAATCAGAATAACCAGACAAGCATACAGAAACATAGTCTGCGCCGAATAACGCGACCAGAATTCATCAATCTGCCCATTCAGTTTCTCTATCTTTCCGTCTTGTTCCAAAATATGGTCGGTCTGTAACTGCATCACGCGGGCATTCGTCTTGTCCACTAATGCCGTAGAAAGTATATTCTCTTTCTCAAAAGCCCTTTTCTCCAAAATGTCCATGGCAACCTGCATCACCTTATCCCCTCCGGTAGGATAAATAAAAGAGGCATCCAAAACACCGTTCATCACCTGCTCCAATCCATAATCTTTTCCGGGCAGTGCATCCACTCCCACAAAAAGTATTTCTTTTTCCCTTCCCTGCTGCCTGGCCGCCAGATAAGCTCCGATTGCCATACGGTCATTCTGTGCAAAGAGCAAATCAATCTCTTTGCAGGCACGCAATACAGAATCTGTCTTTTCGTTTGCCTGACTCTGCAACCAACCTCCATCCACACTTCCGATTCTCTTTATGCCCGGAGCCTCAGCCAATGCATCCATCAAACCCTTATGTCTCTCCATGGCAGGCGTAGACCCCTCCAACCCTGTCACCTCAAAGATATTCCCTTTCCCGTTCAAGCGACTGACAATGTAATGTCCCACGTCATTGCCAATCTTATAATTATCCGCCCCTACAAACGCCGTATAATTATCCGACAATGTCTTGCGGTCTACCACCACTACCGGGATTCCTCTTTTTATCGCCTTTTCCACCGAAGGAGTGATGGCCGCCGCTTCATTGGGAGCCACGATTAACAAATCGACCTTCTTGTCAATAAAATAATTGATATCATTTATTTGATATTGATTATTGTCTTTTGCCGTACGGAACTCCACCTCCACTCCATCATAAAAAAGTGCTTCACGCTGCATCTCATTATTCATCTTATGCCGCCATTCATCATCGCTGCATTGAGACACACCGATGTGATAACGCGTTGCCCTCCTGCTGCACGACGACACCAACAGGCTACCGATGCATACCAGTATACACATAACATAGTTTTTCATGCTTTCCACCGTTATTGTTTGAACAAAGATAAAAGGTAACAGTCAATAATACAAGTTTATAAAACAAAAAGAGGCTACCTTCACAGGCAACCTCTCCGGGCATTATAGTCTAAAATTGCCCGGCAGCTGGGGCATCGCCCCATTCTGTGTACATACATAAGCGGAAACATCCACTGCCAGCTTATGCGCTTCGGGCACACTCTTGCCCTTCAAGACAGCAGCCACAAAAGTAGCGGTGAAAGAGTCTCCTGCCCCCACCGTATCCGCCACTTCCACTCTCGGAGTCTCCACAAATGAAACCTCGCCGGGAGTAAACACATAGCTTCCGTTTACCCCACAAGTAAGAATCAGCATCTTCAAGTTGTACTTGGCAAGCAGAATCCAGCATTTATCCTGCAGGTCGATACCCGGATAACCAAACATACGGCTCACAGTCACCAATTCTTCATCATTAATCTTCAGGATATTGCACTTCTTCATCGAGCTGCAAAGTATCTCCTTCGTATAGAATCCCTGACGCAGATTCACATCAAATATCTTGCACTGTCCTTCCCCGTCGGGCATCACATCCAGAAACTTATGAATTGTTTCTCTGGAAACCACGCTGCGCTGTGCCAGCGAACCAAAACATACCGAACGCGTTTTTTTCGCCAGTTCTTCCAAAGCCGGGGTAAAAGGGATATTGTCCCATGCCACATTCTCTTTTATATCATACATCGGCACACCATTCGGGTCCAGCTCCACTTGTACCGTGCCGGTAGGATAAGGCACTCTTGCAATCTGATAACTTAAGTGCTTGCTGTCAAAATTGGCTAGAATCTCATCGCCCAACTTATCCTCTCCCACCGCACTCACCACACGGCTGTCAAAGCCAAATTGCGATACATGATAAGCAAAGTTTGCCGGAGCACCTCCTATTTTCTTTCCTTCGGGCAGCACATCCCAGAGTGCCTCACCCATTCCTACGATAATATCATTCATGGTCATTTCTTTATTTTTAAGGTATATATTAACAAGTAAATCACACCAACTGTCATCACTGCTACAGCTCCTGTCTGTCCCACCGCATCAGCGGCAATTCCCATTGCCAACGGAAACACGGTGCCACCAAACAGGCCCATTATCATCAGGCCGGACACCTCGTTCTTCTTTTCGGGTGCGGCAAACAATGCCTGCGAGAAGATGATGGAAAACACATTGGAGTTTCCAAAACCAATCATGGCGATACAAATATAAATAATAGTTTCGGTATGGAACATAAACAAGCCTGCCATAGCCAATAACATTAACACTACGCTGAAAGCAAAAAAGAACCTGGCAGAAGCTTTCTGCAGGATAAAAGCTCCCAAGAAACAACCGATTGTACGGAATATGAAGTAAAGGCTGGTAGCAAAACCTGCCTCTGCCAGTGTCATTCCCAGACGTTCCATCAATATTTTCGGGGCAGTGGTATTGGTACCGACATCAATACCCACATGACACATGATGCCGACGAAAGAGAGCAGGATGAACGGTTTTCCCAACAGAGCCAGACAAGCCTTGAAACCGGAAGCTTTGTCGGGCTGCTCTTCTTCAATGGGAGTGGAACCCAATAAAACGATGGCAAGCACCGCAATCACCATATAAATGGGAAACAATACCCTCCAGCCCAATCCGAAAGTGGGAATAGCCTGTGTAGCGCCCCACATGGCAATATAAGGAGCCAGAAAAGAAGCGATGGCTTTGACAAACTGTCCAAAAGTAAGTGTACTGGCCAATTTATCTCCCGCTATAATATTACTCAACAAAGGATTCAGAGAGGTCTGCATCAGTGCATTGCCGATGCCCAGCAAAGAGAAAGACAATAGCATAGTGACATAACTGTCTCCGAAAACAGGAATCAGCAAAGAGGCAAAAGTCACAGCAAGACTCAGAAGTACCGTTTTCTTACGCCCTATCTTATTCATCAGTATTCCTGTAGGAACCGAGAAGATAAGGAACCAAAAGAAAACCAGTGACGGAAAGATATTGGCCTGCGCATCCGTCAGGCTCAAGTCGGCCTTGACGTAATTGGAAGCGATGCCCACCAAGTCTACAAACCCCATGGCAAAGAAACAAAGCATCACCGGGATTAATTTGGCATATAGGTTTTTATTGTTGTTCATGGTTTTATTATCTATTGTTTTTTTGTACATTGTTCTTATTCATTCACCGTAGGGGCAGACACATGGGTCCGCCCCTATGGGAACACCTAACCTATTTACTATAAACCTAATTTATATATCATGAAATCCGTCACTTTCATTTCCCCTCCTTCATTATAAAAACGAAGCGTGTTATAAGGTTCATCCGGAAAGACTAAATTAGTCATGGCAATGCGTCCGCCATCTACAAAAATCTCAATAGAACACTTATCCACAAAAACATCCAGATGATAAGTTCCGCCTTTGCACAAAGAGAGCGGCGCCCAAGTACCCAATGCAAAATCATTCTTATAATTCACAGAGAGTTTCATGCGGTGATTGTCCGTCTCCTTTTCGTGCACATTGAATTTGCTCGGCTCGCCCAAGTCGGTAATGCCGCTTTCCGTGCGGTCCATCACCAATCTGTGTTCTTTCATATCCAGATAAATGTTCACTTTCTCACCCTTACTGTTCAACAGCTCGAAACCTGCCCTCTGCGACGCGCCCGGAGTAATATCCATCGAAAGTTCGTATGCTCCGTCTGTATCGGGAACCAGCTCCTCCAACCGGCTCTCGCCATTTACAGTCAGACGACCCACTTCGCGCACCTCTTTACGCAACGCCTCCGTTTCCTTCACCGCATTGGCAGCCATATATATCTGTCCGTCCTTTGTATAAAGGCTCAATTCGCGGGGCAGCGAGTTGGCACTGCGGTATTGTTTGGTAGGAAGGATATTGGCATACTGCCAATTGCTCATCCAGGGCACGGCAATCGTACGTTCTCCCGTATTCGAAAAACAAACGGTAGCATAATGGTCCTTACCAAAGTCCAACCATTTGGTCACTTCGGGCTTTGTGTCACACTTAAACTCTTTGCCGTCAAAGTCACCGATAAAATACTGTGTAGCGCTACCGCCAAACATACACCCCGGATTGATATTGACAATCAATACCCACTTCATACGGTTCTTGTCACCGTCCACAGGCAATTGCACAAAATCGGGACACTCAAACTGGCTGGGCTGTACTCCGTAACCTTCGCCGAAGCCACTCATAAACTCCCAGTCCTTCAAGTTCTGCGAAGAATAGAAACGCATCTCTTTGTCGGCAGATACCACCATCACCCATTTTTGATCAGGTTCATACCAAAAGACCTTCGGATCACGGAAGTCCTTCAATCCGTCAAAAGGAGTCAGAATAGGATTCTTCTCGTATTTGGTATACGTACGTCCATTGTCTGTGCTGTATGCCATACACTGAATCTGGCCGTTCTTGTCACTGGCCGAAGTATAGAAAGCAACCATTGTATTTTCACCGTAGCCTGCGCTGTTCTTTGTATCCACCACTGCACTTCCCGAGAAGATATGCCCCAAGGTATCCCTTGCGATGGCAGGGTCAAGATGCTCCCAATGCACCAAATCCTTACTCACGGAATGTCCCCAATGCATATTTCCCCATACCGAACCGTATGGATTATATTGGAAGTAAAGGTGATATTCACCGTCTTTATAAACCAGTCCGTTGGCATCATTCATCCAACCATAGAGCGGAGTGTGATGATAAACGGGACGGAACTTATCTCTGTTTGTTGTATCAAAAGTATCCGAGACCTTAATGCTGTCCCAGCATAGGGCATCGGCTGCCACATTGCGGATAGTCACCGTTGCGCCGCTTGCATCTTGCGATAAGGCAAAAGGCACATAATATTCTACATTGTCTGTGGCCAGACGGACATCCATTTCCGTATCTGCCGCACTTCCCATATCGAGTTTTACCTGTCCTTCATCGCTGCTTTCCTGAACGGGGAGCAACAGATATTTAGACGGATTTGCAATATGTACGATGGTCAAGGTATCCCCTTGATGTTCGAACGTCAGATTGTCTTTCGGTGACTGGCAAGACACTGCGCCTGCTGTAAAGGCCAAACCTAATGCAAGGTTAACGAAATTTGTTTTCATGGAGTATAGGGTATTAAAAGTTTTGTTTGATTGTTCTTTTGTATCGGCAAAGTTAGTGGAAACCCGCTTTACCGGCTGAAACATTTGTTTCATTGTTATGTATAAATGTTACATGAATGTTTTTTTCACCGTAGGGGCGGACCCATGTGTCCGCCCGAATGCACAAAGCAAGCCATTTCCAGGCAGACACACGGGTCTGCCCCTACAGTGGGACAATCTCAATAAAAAAAATCAGAATGTTATTTTCGCTGCAAATTCTACGGTGAACGGACGGATGTAGCTTCCTGCCATCCATGCACCGTTATAAGCGACAGCATTTTCCTTATCCACCAGTTCCGCACCCGAAATGCTTCCCTTTGCACCGGTCTGATTCAAGAAGTTAATCACCGTTCCGCTTAAAGAAAGATGTTTGTTCACATTCCAGTTAATGCCGCCAAAGGTTTCCCAGCGTCCGTTAAAGTAATAAGCATTCTTAATATTGGCATACGTCTTGCTGAAGTAACGGAAGCTGGCCCATACCTTCAAGTCTTTGGTGATGTTGTAACTCGGGTCCAGTTCAATCAGCACCTTCGGAATTTCGGTTACAATATTACCGGTGGCGTTGATGCCCGAAGTCGTTCCGTCACTGAAAGTAACCCCCGTCTCATATTTCTTGTATTTCGGGCTCTGGTAAGTAAACAAGAAGTGGAAATCAAATCCTTTGAAAGGCTTCACAACCGCATCTGTTGTCCAACCAATGGTTTCAATATCATAGCTCAGTGCTGCGGCTTTGATATCCTTATCATTGTTGGGGTTAATCAGATTCAGTGTCGAGTTGTTATTTGTCTTGGCAATATAAGTGAACAAGGAAGTCAGGCTGAGCCAGTCATTATTGAAATAGATACCGGCACGTCCCAACGGAATGGTTATCTTATCTACATTCGGCATCTCGGCAGGTGCAAAGTTCGACATATTCGGACGCTGGGTATTGTAAGTGAAATCGGCAGTGAAACCAAACTGTTGCGTCATCTTATAAGTAGCGGCTGCCGTGAATGCCATATTGAGCCAATCATAACTATAACCGCGAGGGGCAATCTTGGTGCCGTCGGCTGCAATCGCCCCGATGTGATAATTGGCAAAACGGCCTACCGCTTTTCCGTCTGCATTGTACACAGCCAGATTCTTTCCTGCCAAACGCTGGTATTCAAAACGAGCGCCATAATACACATTCCATTTATCAGTAATATCCCAATCGTGAGTAGCATAAAGAGCCAGCTTATTTTCATGGCCTTTATAGTATTCCGAAGCATTCTGATTCAGATTATAATATGGAGTATCACCATAATGATGAATGTCTTTGGTATCGGCACTGTAAAGAATCTGAGGATATTCTTCTACCGTATGGTCGTACATCGTGGTGTTTGAAGCATAGTCCACATCATAATACCATTCGTTCAAGCCCACGCGCCAAGTCATGTTGTCATACTTCCGTGACAGTTCGGTGGTAAAGAAGAACTCATCGATGCTACCCCGGTTGAAACACGACATACGGCTCTGCACATACCCTTCGTAGGGGGTCAGCGTTCCGTCCAATGCCTTCCGGCTGTAGCCGTCCGCCACTGTTTTCTTCTCCATCGACATGGGAGTCTGGTAGAGATAAGAGCCCAGTGCATGGTCATATTTCATATTCACAGTCCACTCCAAGCCATTATCCCATTTGTAACGGTTCAGCAATGTGAATTGATTGCCTTTGCTGGCAGTAGCATCATAAAGGCTTGTCTTTTTCATCTCACCTGTGCGCATATCCATATAAACAATGTCCGAGACATTAGGAAGATAGGAAGAAGTGCCGAGTCCGAATCCGGGAATTTCCTTCACACTGCCGTCACCCACATAAATAAAGGGCGCACCGGTAGTGGCATTCGACAGCCAGTGACTATTACTGTAATGATAGATGGCCGACAACTGTCCGCGACCTTCATGGTAGAACTTTGTCAAAGCAAACTTATAGATTTGTGTGCGGTCCTGATACTGTGCAAAGCGAAGTTTGAACGAACCCGGGTCAAAATTCTGATAGACACTTCCACTGTAGAACCAGTCCTTGCCGATGCTTCCGTTCAAGTTGAAATCAAACTGCTGTTTGCCAAAGTGATTGGTATTATAATTCAGCACGCCATTGAAATCCTTAGCCTTGTTCAGTCCCAATTCGGTAAAAGAGTTCACAGCATAACCGATGTTTCCGGTAGTAATGGCAGTTTCGGATATTTTAAGCAGTCCGGTATGCCCCAAGCTACTGTCTCCACGCCAGTGCGTGTTTACATTATGGGGATTTGAATTATAGACCACGGGCAAACCGTTTTCGAGTACATTCACATCGCCGCCGGGCAGACCGATGGAGATTTCACGTGGGCCATTGGCACTGGCCGCATTCAGCATGACATTTCGATTGCCTTCTTCCTTCGAGTTAGAGACGACTTTGGCTGAGTCTTGTTGTGCGTGGCTGTTCAAGCAAGCGGCTGCCCATATAATAAGGAGCGCGCCCATTCTGTTCATTCGCTGATTCTTGTTCATAGCATTAAATGTTTTTAGAAGTTTTTCTGAGGCAAAGGTAAGGGTTGTCTCACAACACTTTTGAAACATTTGTTGCATGGGATAACACTCTTGTTTCCTTGTAACAAAAGTGCTCAATTATGTAACATTCTTAGTGAACAGAAGTCATTCCGAAAGTCCTTTCACGCTTCACGCGTCCAAAAACCGCCATTTCATCGAAGAAAATTGTGAAAGAAACTGTCGGGACTGAAGTTTCACCCCGATGCAATCAGCATTTTATTTCTTCGCATTTCACCATATCCCAGCCCTTAAACTGAAGCAAGATGCAATGCAAGTCAGTTCCACTGCCGGCGAGCAACACTTTTTTGTCCCGACTATACTGTTCCAACTGCCGTCTTCCTTCGCAGGCTTGCTCCTCCAGCTCAGCCTCAGTAGCTGTACGCGACGCATACTTCAGTTCCATAATATAGCTGTGTTTCGTTTCGGGATAACGCTGCTTGTCGGACAACAAGAAGAAATCACAATAACCATAATTCATTTCCAGTTCGGGATGCACCAAGTAATACGAGGCCAACGCCAAATATGCTTTAAAAAAGCCTTGCAGATTACGTTCCCCCTCTATGGCATCGCGGACAGCCGAATTATCACGGTAAGCCTTGGCAATGAACTCAAACAAAGGCTTCCAATCTCCGTCAAAAGCCATATCATCAATTAAATCTTTCAAACGAGGCAGATAAATTTCTCCATGCTGCTGGTAATACTCACGAAGGAAGCCGAAGTATTGTTCACGCACGCAGTTATTGGGAATACACATCACGATGCGGTCACCTCTGGTTCCACACATTGTAAGCAAACCATAATAATAAAGCAAACTCCGGAAATTATCGGTTTGGGTAATCTTCTCAGCGGGGAATGAGGTATGCAGGTTCACCAGAATTTCTCCTTTCGCCCCTATCTCCTCTATAGTGCTCATGCGGTCCTCCCCTTCCTGATTTTCATGGTCGAGCCGGGCAAGCATCTTGAGTTTACTATAATCCGTGCGAATATTCTTATCAACCATTTCTTTCGGAGAAGCTCCCGACATCACCCGATGACGCAAATAATACAATGTCATATCACAATTGAATATCTTCGGGTCGGTTCTTAAACTTTCCTCAGCAAAACAATAATTATCGTACCAAGGTTTCATCTCCCGAATCATTTCGTCGATATCCCCTTCCAACCTACCTGCCTGCTGATAATACCGAAACATCTCGCGCACTTCCGTTTCACTGAATCCCATCATCATGTTGAACTGCGGAGCAGTACTGATATTCCAATCAATATTATATCCGCTGGAAAGGTCGTCCAACGTCACCGGACTCACTCCCATCATAAAAATACGTTCAAACATACCTTTAAATTGCTTGAAGTATTCCCGGTAAAAACCGCTGGCATGGGTCAAGTCACGGAAAAGGTTCTTGCCTTGTTCACTCAGTATGACATTGGTAAAGTTATCATATTCATCAATAATCAAATAAAGCAAATGTCCCAAACGCCGAGCCGTGGCCTCCAGCCAATGCAACTTGGTGGAAGCTTCGGTGGAAGCGACTATCCGGTCAAAATCCGTTTCATTCTGATAATACTCCGCATACGTACTGAAGAAATCATTCAACTGCACACTGCAATAATCATTGAAATTATCTTCCAATGTTCCCCTGCCCAGATTGGCTTTAGAGAAGTCAAAGTAAAGCACTTGATAAACGCCTTGCAGTTTGGTGGGATGCTTGCCTATCCACAGATTGCCGAACCATTGTTCAAAACGGTCTTTTTGCGACATATCATAATAAGCACGCATCATGGTAAGGAATACACTTTTCCCAAAACGACGCGGACGAACCCAAAGGAGATAGTTTGCCATATCTTCTATCAGAGGTAGAAAATGCGTTTTATCTACATAATAATAATCCTGGCCTACCAATCGGCTGAAATCCGACACTCCGTAAGGTATTCCTTTTGCCATAATCCATCTGTTTTTGTTCAAGACAAAGTTAGTTCTTCTTTTTCTCTTTAACAACCCCTAAACTCTTTTTCTCGGCAGATTAATAGGTTTTTACGGTATGATTAAGTACTTTTGTACTGAATACTAAGACAGACTCCGCCAACAGACTGTACAGTCCGTTACAGTAGACCGTACAGTCCATTACAGCAGACTATACAATCCATTGCAGCAGATTATAAAAGCCCTTAGGAAGAAAACCCTTAGCCTTCAGGAATAAACAACTTAATTCTCCTATTAAAAAGCATTAGCATGGCAGCAAAGTATGATTTCAAGACGTCTCCCGACATACAGGGGGACAAGGAGCAGCCCACCCTGTATCCACAAATTGTAGTATCGGGCACAAAAGACCTGACAGATTTAGCTAAGGACGTAGCCCGACGCTCCACCATCAAGGAAGGAACGGTTCTAGGCCTGTTCTGTGATTTGGAAAGTATTATCGCCAATTATCTGGCAGACGGTTATAACGTGAGACTGGGGGAGCTAGGCACTTTCTCCGCCACCCTGACCTGTCGCAAGGTGACAGACAAGCACGAGATACGCGCTGCATCGGTACACTTTGACAACGTGAAGTTCAAACCTACCCGGCAGTTTCGCAAAGAGATACGTGCCAAAGGCGAATTAGAACGCGCGGAATATGGTTTCCGGATTTCTTCCTCCCAATATTCGGAAGAAGAACGCTTTGCATTACTGACGGCCTATCTGAAGGAACATTCCGTCATTAACTGCAAGGAGTATTGTAAACTTACGGGACTGCTGAAGACAAAGGCGGGCATCGAACTGCGCCGATGGTACAACGACAAGAGGATAACAAGAGAGGGACGGACTCCGCACGTGATGTACAGGGCAATGCCGGAGGCTTAATTAATACACCGCCATACCTCTTTCCGCAGGTTTGATTTTTATGAAAACAAGGAAGATGTCAAAACTTCCCTTTTATCGAAATCACCCTCGCTACAACTGTCTGTGGCGAGGGTGATTTTTAGTTTATGAGCGTTTCGACACACCCTTCTCGCAAGAAGGTTATCCCCCCCCTCTTATTTGGTCGGTGTTTTATACCAATCTTGATGTGAATCTCTATGAGCTCCCCACGCGCCAAAGTCTCCATATTTCTCATTAATCATCTGGCGCTCTGCCGGATATACCCAGTCTGTAGGAATACATAAAGCAAAAGGCACATCACCCTTTATAAATTCAGGGTCATCCTGTGAAATATAAACTCTTAAATCCGGGTTATTCTTTTCATAAATATAAAAGACTACGTCAGCGAGACTTTCTATGTTTTTTATTGTTTGTTTAGGCATCTCTTCCCATGTAGAAGGACCGGGATTGACTATTGTACCAGCCGATACCCCTAAAGCTTCATGCACACTGCCCCACAACACATTATCCCGACCATTTACCTTACAACCGACAGACAGTTCTTTGCTTGCTCCGGCAGCCGCCAATGCAACTGTGACCTCCTCATCTTTCACAACCGTTACTTTCAGCACCACATCGTTAAAATCATAGTCGCCGACAGTAGTGGTAATATCTTCAAATGCATAAGTCACAATACCCAAATCCGGTTCTACATCCGGTGCTCCATTCTCATACTCCGGATTACAACCCTGCGCATTGTCCCCGACTGTTGCATTCACCAATAATGCATGACCGGAGGCGGACCATGGTTCAAAAAAGTCATTTCCACATGTCACATTGGTAACTCCGCTCATTGTAAGTTCCCCCTTATCATCATCATAAGAGGCTCCTTCAACACACAGCAGCAAAGGCTTGTCCTTATCCTGTACGCTTGCATCACTGTTCAGCCGAACACTATTCTCAAATTCCAGACTTTGAGTTTTAAAGATACTTTTACCGGCCATATTTAAAGTTGCATTTTTTAATTTAGCACTTTCCTCACTAAAAATAAACCCACTATTATTAAAGATAACATCCTTGCCATTATTGCCTTCCAGTTCAAAGCTTTCACCAAGATATAAATTACAATTATTCTGAAGTTGATACCCTGAAGAGACTTCAAACTCATAACAAGTATAATAGCCATCATTTACCCATGTAGCACTTGATTTGTGCTCATTGGCGCCATCAGTACTATTACTATCTATCGATGTTTCATCGACCGAAAACCGTCCATCCTCTCCATTATAGAACTCGCCTGCTTTAAATTCAAAATCAGCTGCTACCTGCATTGCTCCATAGTTAATAAGCCTGGCTTCTTTATTCTGCATGCTAAACTCATCTGCGTGAATATCGACAGTTCCTTTATTATAGATAGAGCCTTTTAAAGTAAAGGTTTTGTCATTTTCTTCGGTTCTTTCAATATTTAATGTACCGTCGGCACATACTATGATTGTTCCTTTGTCAACTTTATCAGCGGTTAGTGTGAAAGTAAACCCGGACGTTATATACAATACAACACCGTCCGCAAAATTTATCTTATCTGTAGTCACATCCTCTGAGATGAAATAAGAACCAGCTTTCAAATGTTTGCCAATATCGCCTTTTGTCACTCCCTTAGCACCACTCGGACAAATAAAGTCCTTATCATTATCAGGCAAATTATCTATTTCAATATTAGTAGCACGTGCAGAAGCCGCACGCTGGGCTGTAGAACGTCCGAAAGCAGCTACAAACTTATCATTTTTAAGGGTTGCAACGGTCACCACAAAATCCTTATCCCCCATTTGGCGCATCACGTAAGCATATTGCATTGCTGATGGGGCATCAAATTTCAAACTCACTGTAGTACCGTCTTTCACCTCTGCCTCAGCAAGTATCCGCGCATCGTTGTCTGCCTTAAAAGGATTATCAGTCAATACTTTTACAGTATAACTAGCTCCGGTGTTCGTATCCATAGTGACATCCAAGGTGCGTACTGCCATCATGTTCCAATCTTGGTTAGGGTCAACGTCCTTCACCGGAAAGTTTTCTTTTGCTTCTTCCTTTACTCGTTCTGAATCGAACAAACTTTTATGGTCTGTGCACGAAGCAAATGCAGCAAGTACCATCCCTAGAATCAATAATTTCTTCATATCATAATAAGTGTTAGAGTGAACAAAAGTAAATATTATATTATTATAAAACAAAAATGAAGAAGGTATTTCACTGATTCTTAAGTTTTTGATTGATTTACCAATACTTTTGAATGAAATCATCCCATCTCGACACAGACCATCAACTTAAAAGGGCTAAAAGTTGTCAACATGACCGCTTTTAGCCCTTTTCTTCGAAATGGTAGTTTTTTATTAAATCAGCCAAATATATTCATTATCTATGCAGACTTATGTTTAGTTTTAAAATCACTTATCAGCATAAGGGTATTCGCCATTAGCAGCATCCCAGGCTGATTTGAACTCCTGCATATGTTCTTCATACCATCTGGTACAAACAGTATAATCTTGCACCCAGTTTTCAAAGTAACGATAAAGACCGGTTATCTTATTGCGTTCTTTCGGGAACTCCCAGTCACCGGGAATACAGAGGCCATAAGGAGGATAAGTAGATTCCGGACTTACCATAGAAGCAATATGTATTTCTATCTTATTTTCATCATATATATAAAAATCTCCATTCTGTATTAATGTACCGGCGATAGTGATTTCCTTTTCTACAGGAGCGACATTGGGACCACTGCCGGTATTTATTAAAGTTCCGGGTTCACATCCCATAGCTGTATGAACCTCTCCAAACAAATCGTTGTTTTTATATCCTACCCACAAATTCTTAGTTGCACCGGCCGCAAACAAGGCCACTGTTGCCTTACCGGACTCATCGGGAACCGTTACTTTCAACACCACATCATTAAAGTCAAAGTCACCGGCTTCACGGGTCATATCTTCAAAAACGTATGTATAGACTTGTCTTGCAACAGGAGTTGGAGGAACAACTTCCTGATGATGACCATCACTGCATTCTGTAGTAGGCAGCTCTATTTTGATTGAGTTCGAACCCGCAATAGGTTTATTAATAGGAAGAGGTAAATCTGCTTTAGAATTACTAAAATAATTATCACATACAATTGTCAAATTACCTTTATACTCATTATTAGAACCGCTACTTTCTTTATATTTTGCCTGCTCCATTATTAAATAAGCATCCTTCCCTGTAGTTGGTCCCTCTATTGTAAAATTAGAATAATATTCAGCCTTTCCGCTAACTTTAAAGATAGCGCCGGAGGTCATTAAGATACGACCTTGTCCCCACTCTGCCTCTTTACATTCCACATAACCGGAGTTTTCAAACGTCACAGAAGAGTTTAATTCAAACTCGCCATCACCTTGATGGTCAATTCCGACCAATAATTTACAATTATTCTGAATTTTAGCAGAACTACCTGTTATATCCATTTCCGTTGTCTTGTATTCGCCCTCATTAAGCCAAACACCTCCGCTGATTTCCGTATCATCAACTGCAACAAATGCATCTTCCTGATTATGGAACTCACCTTTTGAGGTAACTTTTAAATCAAGATCATTATCCATAGTACTGATCTTACCGCCTGCTGCATTAATAAATTGTCCACCACTGATAGAAATATCTTCTTTTTTCACATCGATACTACCTTCATTATAAACACTTCCTGAGCTCATAATGATACCACTGGTTGGAGCGTAATTATCTATTTTTCCATTTATAACTTTTAGTTCACCTTGATTATATAGATTTCCACCGGAAAGGTCTATACCACGATGCGTTTTACAAATTAAAGAGCCACCGGCTAATATACTAATAGATTCAGTCGATTTTAAAGCAAGAAAGTCATTATAGTAATATATCTGCTTAGAATTGCCTTTAGAGACTTCAACTGTTAAACTTCCGCCTGCTTTTATATAAAGATGAGAATTAGGTTCCATGGTTATCCTTTCGCAAGTCATCGGCGAATCTATAAAACAATTCCCGGTTACAGTTAACGTCATAATTTCCCAAACATCTTTTGCTGGTGAAATCTGTTTTGCATTGTCAGGACAATTAAAGGCATCGTTGCTCAATGAATAATTTATAGAAAGAGCTTTGGGTTGAGCATCGGAAAAACCTCGAAGACTTCTTGTTCCACTACCTATATTGACAGTAAATTTACCATTCTCAAGCACTGTAGGAATAACCACTCTTGAATAATCTGCAGATTCTTTTACCACAAACAAATAATCTTGTGCTAAAGGCATGTCAAAAGAAAAAGATTTGCTTTCACCATCCTTGATTGTCTGTTCAGATAATAATCGTGCACTATTATCAATATTTAAAGGATTATCGGTACAAACCTGTATTTTATAGGTTTCCCCCGTACCATCTTTTATAGAGACAGTCATATTGCCTACACCTGCCATTTCCCAATTATGATTAGGGTCAATGTTCTCCACCGGAAAATTCTCTTTTGCTTCTTCGTCGATGTGATGAGGGTCAAAGAAGTCTTCTTTCTTTGTACAAGAAAACAATACAGAGATACATAATAATAAAAAGATGCTTTTTTTCATAATAGCCTGTTTCAAGTTAATCATATTTCGTACAAAGATATGAAATATAAAAATGATTAAGCAAAGGAAAAGCCTTTAAATTAGCACATAAGCATCTAGTTTTCAAGCATTTATTTTCACTTGAATAATTCACCTATACTTTTGATTAATCTACCGACATCTACGCTTTGGCCGTTTTACTTTTATAGATGAGATACGCTCCCAATAATATCAAAGGTACGCTCAGCCACTGCCCGATATTCAAAGTCATATTTGTTTCTTCCACCACTTGCGGGTTCTTCATAAACTCCAATGCAAAACGTGAGCCAAAGAAAATGAGCAGACTCACCCCGGTAATCAGTCCCACACGATTCTGCAAATGGTATTTATGATACATCACCCATGCAGTGACGCCCGCCACCAAGCAATAGAGCATTTCATAAATCTGGGTTGGATGACAGGGCAAGCCTTCATATAACTGGTGCCATTCACGCGAACGCACAAACTCAAAGCCCCATGGTAAAGTAGTGGGATATCCATAAATTTCAGAATTCATCAAATTGCCAAAACGGATGCAGAAGCACACCACTGCAACTGCCGGAATCATTCGGTCGAACAACCACCAGACACTTTTCTTCGTCACCTTCTTAGAGTACCAAACGAGAGCGAGAATAATGGCAAAGACTCCTCCGTGACTTGCCAGCCCGCCTTTCCAAATTTTTAATATCTCAACCGGATGCACCGAATAATAATCCCATTCATAGAATAAACAATGTCCCAACCGGGCACCTATCACCGTGCTGACAATGCAATAAACAAAAAGTTTGTCTACCCAGTCATCGGGATACTTTTCTTTCTTGAAAAGCCGACCTACAATCTCATAAGCCAAGACAAATCCCAGCCCCCACATCAAGCCATACCAACGCACTTCCCAGCTGCCAACCTTAAACCATACGGGATCTACATCCCACAGAATACTAGCTATCATTGTTTTATTTCTTTGTTTATTATATAAGCGCAAAGGAAATAAAAAAATCCCTTCCCCGAAATAAATCGGAGAAGAGATTTTGAATTATATGCATTAATATCACATTCAAGACATGGAAGCACTATTTTTGAAGGGCCAACACCCTACAAATAACAGCCATATCTAATCATCTGCTTTTATTCTGTAACCACCTTTCCGGCATTGGGCGTTTTATACCAATCGGGGTTAGCAGACTGATTAGCCACCCAGTCGGTAAAGCCTGTGTAAGCATCCGCTATACTGGTCCGTTCTGTGGGCCATGCCCAAGTACCCATTACACAAATGGCCTGTGGAACTGCCCCTTTTTGGGGGAATGAGACATTTGTCTTCCCATTTACTACAATGCTGAATTTATTAGCATCGTTGGTCAGAGAAAAGTTCGGATCGACATTTTCAATATGCGCCAATGAGACATAGTCCTTGGTCAGACCGGTCGTGTTGACCATTGTCCCTGTGGACACTCCGAAAGCCTGATGGACTTCATTACAAATCGTTTTCCCATCATATTGCACTGAAGCAGGCAACATACCCCCCGCCGCACAAAGATATACTTCAAGTGCCGAAGAAGTGATAACTTTTGTTCCATCAGAAAATATTTGTCCTTTCTTCAAATGCTTGACTCCCAGCACCACATCATTGAAGTCAAAATCATCCGTATCTCCCAAATCTTCGAAAACAACCGTCCAGTCAAACTCTTCCTGGAATCTTTTGAATGACTTGAAAGGACCGTTTAACATAAATGCAAAGTCGTTCCAATCCACCATTCCACCTCGCGGCCAATCTTCAAAAGACAAAATATTCACGCCATCTTCCAGTCCGGAACCAAAAGTAGAGAAATTAGCCAGAACTGACACTTCCTTAAATCCGCCTTTCCCAGAAGCCACCGTATTCAATTCACCAGACGAATATAATTGATAAAGACCATTTATTTCATATCGACTGGGTTTCTCATTCTTATTACCCGGTATTAGCAAGTCATTGTTGCCGGCCCCCCGCAACAAGAAAAAGTGGACATACAAATCTTTTGGGAAAGTAAATGTCGGTGTCTCATCGCCATTCATACCATAATAGGTGAGATTAAGGGTCGCTCCTTTACCAAACTGTTTTATCCCCGGCATTAAAATATACTTGGGGGCAGCCTTCATAGCTGCTTCTGTATTTTCTGATGTATAAAAATACCCGACTGCCGTATTTGCCGAAGTTTGCAGTGACAATACGACCAACGAGATTTCGCCAGCATTGGTAGTCTTTGCCGAAAAATCATTTGCATATTTAGACAACACAGATTCCTTACCCTCAGCTTTATTCAACTCTTCAAGAATAGCCTGAGTATAGGGATACCCGCTCAAGTCCGTTTGTAAATAATCAACTTGGGCGCTCCCTATGTTTCCAAGGATTTTCCATTCATTAGCTGCATAATACGCATCAGCAAACCCTGTATAATCCGCGGCATTCAGCAAGTTAACTTTCTGCCTTGGTTGCGGACTTAAAGACTCAACCAAGCCTCTAGGATTCGCAACAGTCCGGAATACAACATCAATCCGACCATCATCTCCCACCGGAACAGCCAGTTCCCGATTGTTTCTGCCTCCACTCTTCACAGCGTAAACGGTTTTTATACCTTGAGGAACATCCATAGAAAAAGAAGAAATCCCTGCCTTCAACTCATAGTGAGCCAGATTATAATTTTTGACTCCATCAATATAGAAGAAATCGACCGATGCGTCTTCGTCCAGATGGACACTGACATCAGCCAGTGTAGCAACATTCCAAGTGTGATTCAAATCTATATCGCCAAACTTCTTCGTCCAATTCTCCTCATACTGCTTGTTAGAATTATCAGGATTATAGATATCCTTGTGGTCAGAACATGACGAAAACACCGATGCACACATAAAAAAATAAAAAACACGCCCTTTCATTGTCATTATTATTAAGTTATTTGTACTTTATTTACAAAAATACGCTATTTATATACAACTGAAAGGGGGTGTTTCATTCAAAGATGATAGGCATTTTATTCATCCTTGAACATTATACTGAATATTATACCAAATGTGCAATCAGTTCCTCACGGTCGCCATACATCAAATCGATAACCGGAACTTCAATCATTGTATAGCATCCCGGTTGCTGTCTCATCGTGGCACGTGCTACACATACCAGTACCTGAGCTGTCAGGGCCGGGTTATTAATCTTCATATCAAACTCAAACAACTGATTGTGAGTTTTGCCCGATACACCTTTACGAACCAGATTAACGCCATGACCTACATCATTCAAGTCGTCTACACAAGGTACTTGGATGACATGTGTCTCATCATTGACAAAATAGGGGTCGTTCTTGACAGCCGCTTCAACAGTCTTGAAATCCGCTCCTTCTTCCAGTTCCACATAAACCATGCGGCGGTGAATGCCTGTACCTACAGGAATAGTCATAGACAGCGCATCTTTCACACCTGCAATGGCACGAACGGCTACAGAGTGTCCCATGCTGCGGCCCGGACCAAAATTGGTATAAGTAATGCCTTTCGGAGCAATGGCTTCCAACAGGGTGCGTACCACCGAGTCACTTCCCGGATCCCATCCTGCCGAAATGATGGCAACGGCATTGCCTGCTTTGGCCGATTCGTCCAGCGAACGGTGAAGTGCGGTAATCTGTGTATGGATATCAAAACTATCTACCGTATTGATGCCCATAGCGAGAATCTCTTTCGCATATTTTTCTACGCTGCGAGTCGGAGTAGCCAGAATAGCAACATTTACATCTTTCAATTCTTTTATATCTTTAACTACAGCGTATGCTTCCAGTTCTGCCGGTTTGTTTTCGGCTCCATTACGACGAACAATACCTGCGATTTCAAAATCAGGAGCTGCTTCCAAAGCTTCCACTACATATTTACCAATGTTTCCGTATCCAACGACGGCTGCTCTAATTTTATTCATCTTTTATTGGTTTTAGTTTACTATTATCTTTTATTTAGGTGCAAAAATAAACATTTTGCCTCACTCTTTTGTTCTTCCAAACCTAATAATTTAAAAATATTCTTGCCTAACTTATAATTTAAAAGATAGATATCCTATTTTTGCAAAGAACTGTAAACTACAAACAAAAAAATCATGATAGAATATATTAAAGGAGACATTGCAGAGGTTACTCCGGCAATGGCTGTGATAGATTGTAACGGGGTGGGCTATGGAATCAATATCTCGCTGAACACTTACTCGGCCATTCAAAACCAGACACGTACCAAACTCTATATTTATGAAGCTATCCGTGAAGACGCATACGTGCTTTACGGATTCTCTACCAAACAGGAAAGGGAATTGTTTTTATTGCTAATCTCGGTATCGGGAATTGGAGGAAATACGGCAAGAATGATTTTGTCGGCTCTTTCTCCTTCCGAGTTATGCGGGGTAATCAGTTCAGGAAACGACAAACTGTTGAAGACAGTCAAGGGTATCGGACTGAAAACGGCCCAACGCATCATTGTCGATTTAAAAGACAAGATAGCCTCCTCCGGCATGGAAACAGTCAACAGTGAAATGTTTGCGAGTGCTGCCAATTCCGAAATTCATGACGAGGCCGTGGCTGCGCTGACTATGCTGGGATTTGCACAGGCTGCTTCACAAAAGGTAGTGGCAGCTATATTGAAGGAAGAACCAAGCGCCCCAGTCGAGAAAGTGATTAAGCTGGCTCTGAAAAGATTATAAAAGGGATAGTGCGACAAAGCATTTTGCTGCATCGGAAACCTCATGTGTTTATCGCTGCAGCAAAATACTTGAACTGCCTATTTATTTTCTTCCGGTTTGTCTTCCTGCATTTTGCGGGTGACAAACTCTATTTTCAGCATGGCTTCTTTTTTATCTTTCCGTATCTGTTCCATACCCGACAAAATACGCGCCAAACCGGTCAACTCGGCAATCGCTTTACGGTCATTAGGTTGCATGGCTGTTTTATAAGTCTTGTCACCAATAAACTGAAGTTGGATATTCTTGTCTTTATTGGCAACAATGAACCCGATAACACCGCCGTCATCCCCCATTTTATAATCAGCTTTTTCAATGGCACGCCCCAAATCCGTGGTCTCATAACTATCCTTAGAAACAGGAGTCTCGGCAAAAGTATCGCCCACACTAACTTTCACAGCAGCATGATGTAACTTTCCACCGGCACAATAAATAGAGGTAATAGACATCTCACCCTGTTCATTCACTTGTCCGCGAAGGAAAGAACGGCCGATATTCTTTTCTACCGTCTGTGTAGGATAGAAATAATTGCCTACTTCCTGATAGGCCGTATCTTTCTCCAATACAAAGTTACCTTTGACAGAATCCAACTGAGCCTGCTTCACCTGCATCATACTGTCCAGATAAACCAGACTCTTCTGCTGTTCCTTCAAGTCGACTTGCTGCATCAACTTGATTCCCTGCTTTCTAGCTTCAAAAGCTTTCGGATATAAAATGCGGATACTATCTATCTGCAACTTGGCTTCATTAAAGTTCTCTTGCTTCAATGCTGTTTCCGCATTTTGCAAATGCACTTGAGCCTTCTTTTCGCCGCCATCATCACAAGCCGCCAGTAATAAGGCAAATAATGCCACTAATCCTATCTTTTTCATGTATTTAAACGTTTTATATGAGGACAAAAATACAATTTAATTGCTTTACTTTCTCCTATCATGGACAAAAAATCGTATTTTTGCAGCTCTTTAAGATGAATATGGAATTGAAAGAACATTTTAATAGCAAAATATTTGCTCTAATTTCCGAAACAGCTGATGAATTGGGATTGGAATGCTACGTGGTAGGCGGCTATGTACGAGATATATTTTTAAATCGCCCTTCTAAAGATATAGATGTAGTAGTGGTGGGCAGTGGTATAGAGATTGCCCAGGCTTTCGGCAAGAAACTGGGACGTGGCGCACATGTCTCTGTTTTCAAGAATTTCGGAACGGCACAGGTGAAGTTCAGAGATACGGAAGTGGAGTTTGTCGGTGCCAGAAAAGAATCGTACAGTCATGACAGCCGTAAGCCGATAGTAGAAGACGGCACGTTGGAAGATGACCAAAACCGACGCGACTTCACCATCAACGCAATGGCGGTATGCCTCAACAAAGAGCGTTTCGGCGAACTGGTAGACCCATTCGGCGGAATGGATGATTTGAAAGAACGTACCATCCGTACCCCACTCGACCCGGACATCACTTTCAGCGATGACCCGCTTCGCATGATGAGGTGTATCCGTTTTGCCACCCAACTCAATTTTTATATTGACGACGAAACCTTTGAGGCGCTGTCGCGTAACAAGGAACGTATCAATATCATCTCGAAAGAACGTATCGCCGACGAACTGAACAAGATTTTGCTTGCCCCCATCCCATCTAAAGGCTTCATTGAGCTGGACCGTTGCGGACTATTGCCACTCATATTTCCCGAATTTTCGGCATTGCAAGGCGTAGAAGTAAGAAATGGCCGTGCACACAAAGACAATTTCTATCATACGCTGGAGGTGGTGGATAATATAGCCAAACATACCGACAACTTATGGCTGCGCTGGGCTACCCTGCTGCATGACATCGGCAAGCCCAAGACCAAGCGATGGGAACCCCGCATCGGATGGACTTTCCATAATCATAATTTCATCGGCGAAAAGATGATTCCCGATATTTTCCGCAAAATGAAATTGCCGATGAACGAAAAGATGAAGTATGTACAGAAACTGGTCAGCCTGCACATGCGTCCTATCGTGATTGCCGATGATGTGGTGACCGACTCGGCCGTACGCCGTCTGTTGTTCGAAGCCGGAGACGACATTGACGATCTTATGATGCTCTGCGAAGCAGATATCACCTCAAAAAATGAAGCGCGGAAACAGAAGTTTCTGGATAACTTCAAGCTAGTGCGTCAGAAACTAAAAGACTTGGAAGAGAAAGACCGCATACGTAATTTCCAACCGCCGGTAGACGGAGAAGAAATCATGCGCATATTTGACATGAAGCCTTGCCGTGAAATCGGCAGTCTGAAAAGTGCCATCAAAGATGCTATTTTGGATGGCGTGATTCCAAACGAACACGATGCCGCTTTTGAATTCATGCTGGAAAAAGCAAAACAGATGAAGCTGACACCTAAAAACTTATAAATAAATTGGCAATACACTACACTAAAGGGGAAGAATGGGCGAATGCCGTGTCACATGGCATTGGTATATTGATAGGTATCATGGGCGGAGGGTATTTGCTGCATACTGCCTTGCAAAGTGGAGACATGTGGGCAGTGAGAGGAATGTGGCTCTATCTGTTCGGCATGCTTGCCTCGTATATCACTTCCACCTGGTATCATTCCAGCCGGCCGGGTACCCGACACAGAGAAGTATTGCGCAAATTCGACCACGCTGCCATCTATCTGCACATTGCAGGCAGTTATTCTCCTATCATGCTGGTCAGTTTGCGCGAAGCAGGTTATTGGGGATGGGGAATATTCTGTTTTGTGTGGCTGTGTGCACTCGTCGGAACCACGCTCTGCTTTTGCAGACTGAAGGAACACAGTTATCTGGAAACAATCTGTTATGTAGCAATGGGATGCAGCATCTTTGTTGCCTTCAAGCCTTTATGTGACCATGTACCTTCCTTATTTATATATTGGCTCATTGCCGAAGGTATCTCATACATCACCGGTACTGTATTTTATTCTTTCCACAAACTGCCCTATATGCATTCTGTTTTCCATCTCTTTGTATTAGGTGGAACCATCTGCCACATGATAGCATTGTGGTACATTCTATAACGTCCCTATCATCAAGAAGTTATCCATTTCGGGAAACTTATTTTCGTTTTTTAAGAGAGAAGTTTTCCAAAATGTTATATCTTTGCAGTCGTCCAATGAAGGTGAAGTTAACCGCTCCGAAAAGGGAATGCTGTGAAAATCGGCGACAGTACCCGCTGCTGTAATTCTCGTAGAACCGAAACAAGATGCCACTGCGAAGCATTGCGGGAAGGCGTTTCAGGGGAGAGATAAGTCAGAAAACCTGCCTCATGGGACAACTAGTTCTTTTATTTAAAACAATTAAATTTTCAAACAATGAATTACGCTGAGATTTGTATCATCAAAAGAGATGGGAAGCGGGAAGACTTCTCTATCAGTAAAATTAAAAATGCAATCGGCAAAGCATTCCATGCAACCGGAATAGACAATGAAGAGAAACTTATTGCTGATATCACTATGCGGGTAATCAGCAATTTCACCTCTCCTACCATCAGTGTCGAAGAGATTCAAGACCTAGTGGAAAAGGAACTGATGAAGGTACGCCCTGAAGTGGCCAAGAAATATATTATTTACCGCGAATGGAGAAATACGGAGCGTGACCGTAAAACCCAAATGAAACATATCATGGACGGTATTGTGGCTATTGACAAAAACGATGTCAACCTCAGCAATGCCAACATGTCCAGCCATACTCCGGCAGGGCAGATGATGACCTTTGCATCGGAAGTAACCAAAGACTATACATATAAATATCTATTGCCGAAGAAATTTGCCGAGGCGCACCAATTAGGTGATATACATATTCATGACCTGGATTATTATCCGACCAAGACCACCACTTGCATCCAATATGACCTGAAAGACTTGTTCGAACGCGGATTCCGCACCAAGAACGGCAGCATCCGCACCCCCCAGTCTATCCAGAGCTACGCAACATTGGCAACCATCATATTCCAGACTAACCAAAACGAACAGCACGGAGGTCAGGCTATACCGGCTTTCGATTTCTTTATGGCAAAAGGGGTACGCAAGACTCATCTCAAACATTTGCAGACTCTGACGGATTTTTACCGCGAAGTGGAAGGCAAAGAGCCCAATGAGGATGCACTGAAAAAAATAGAAGAGAAAGCATTGGCCATGACCCGCAAAGACACTCATCAGGCAATGGAGGGATTCATCCATAACCTGAATACGATGCACTCCCGTGGCGGAAATCAAGTGGTGTTCAGTTCTATCAATTATGGGACAGACACTTCGGCAGAAGGGCGTATGGTAATAGAAGAACTATTGAAAGCTACAATTGAAGGCCTCGGCAGCCGGGGAGAAGTGCCGGTATTCCCCATCCAGATTTTTAAGATAAAGGATGGCGTTTCTTATTCGGAAGAAGATTACAAAAAGGCAATGGCCAACTTCGACGATGCCATAGCCGGCAACATCCAATTCGAGGCACCTAACTTCGACTTATTTCTAAAGGCTTGCCGTACCACGGCAAAAGCACTCTTCCCAAACTTCATGTTTTTGGATGCCCCTTATAATCAGAATGAGAAATGGGACGCCAATGACCCGAAACGCTATCGCTATGAGCTCGCAACCATGGGATGCCGCACACGCGTATATGAAAATGTAGCCGGAGAGAAAACATCTTTGGGACGCGGAAACCTGTCGTTTACAACGATGAACATGCCCCGATTGGCTATCGAAGCGCGTATCAAAGCAGAAAGCATGGAAGAATCCGGAAAGAAAGAAGCCATCGAACGTACGGCTAAAGAACTGTTTATACAAAGCGTTCACCAAATGGCCGAGCTTATCGCCGAACAACTTTACAGTCGTTACCAATACCAGCGCACCGCCCTGGCACGTCAATTCCCATTTATGATGGGCAACGATGTGTGGAAAGGAGGAGGAAAACTCGCTCCCAACGACCAAGTGGGCGATGTATTGCGACAAGGTACATTAGGCATTGGATTTATCGGCGGACACAATGCAATGATGGCTCTTTACGGTGAAAGTCACGGGCACAGCCAACAAGCATGGGATACACTATACGAAGCTGTATCGGAAATTAACGAAGTGGCTGACGCCTATAAAGCAAAGTACCAACTGAACTTTTCTGTTCTTGCAACTCCGGCCGAAGGGCTTTCCGGACGCTTCACCCGCATGGACAGACGCAAATACGGTAATATCCCCGGCGTAACAGACAATGATTATTACGTAAACTCTTTCCACGTAGACGTAAAAGAGCCCATTACCATTGTTGATAAAATCAAGCGGGAAGCTCCGTTCCATGCCATCACACGCGGCGGCCATATCACCTATGTAGAGTTGGACGGTGAAGCACAGAAAAATATCAAAGCCATTACCAAGATAGTAAAAGTAATGCATGACGAAGGCATCGGCTATGGCTCTATCAACCATCCGGTAGATACTTGTCATGCCTGCGGCTACAAAGGAGTGATTTATGACAAATGTCCGGTTTGCCAAAGCGAAAACATTCTGCGTATGCGCCGCATTACCGGATACCTGACGGGCGACCTCAGCACTTGGAACTCAGCCAAACGCGCAGAGGAACGTGACCGCGTGAAACACGGATAACCTGATATGAACTTGCTATTTACTTACCCCGAAACCATAGTCGACGGTGAAGGCATCCGCTACTCCATTTATTTGGCCGGATGCCGGCACCGCTGTCCGGGATGCCAAAACCCGGAATCATGGGCTCCAGAAGCCGGCACCCCATTGACCCAGGAAAAGATAGAAGCAATCATCTGCGAGATTAATGCCAACCCATTGTTGGACGGCGTTACATTTTCGGGAGGCGACCCCCTCTATTCTCCAAAAGAATTCCGTGCTTTGTCCCAACAAATAAAAGAAGCTACCGGATTAAACATTTGGTGCTACACAGGCTACACGATTGAACAAATAGAAGCCTCACCTTTGTTAAAATCAGCAATAGACTTTATCGATGTATTGGTAGACGGGCGTTTCGAGCAGGATTTATACTCTCCTTACTTAGAATTCAGGGGCAGCAGCAACCAACGTATCATCTGTGTACGATAACACAAAAGAAACCTAAATGGCCCATTTTCTTGATTTATATCATGAAAATGGGCCGTTTTATGTTTTTCGGCATGCGTATGCTTGCTATTTTCAAGAAAAGCCGTACCTTTGCAATGTGGTTGTGAAACTACCAGTTAAGTTAATAATGAATTCTTTTAAGGTATTAAGTAATAAGGTAAAGATTAGAAAAGGTATTAGATTTAGGTAAATAAAAAGAGATTGTTTTAAACAAGGATACTAAAAAAGGTATTAGAGATTAATTTAAGGTTTGAAAGAATTGCAAGTTTTCAGGAATTTAGTTTTATAGGTATTAAAAGAGTTGTTTTTTAAGTAAAAGAGCAGAGGGATAACAACAACGACAACGACGAGAAAGATGAAAAGAACCCCATATTTTATGAGGGGGGTTCTTCAAGACGTGGGCGGGTTCGAAATAAAGAACTATCGCTCTTTTTTTATTTTATCCCCTCTTCCATTTCCTCCTCCTTTCGGGTCAATCCGCCCCCTGTGGGCATGTCAAATCCAAGCAGATAGTTTGCATAATCTAAAAATAAAGAATGGAATATCCCTCACTCCTCTGAACGCTTTGATTTTGACGTTGAATGATTCTGCAAATGCATTAGTCCCGACTCAAGTCAAAAAGTGTGTGGGCTCCATATTGTGAGAAAATTCCAATATTACAATGTAAAAATACAGATTCTTTCAAGGCATTGTAAATGAAGTATATCAGGCGACCACTTGACCTGGTACCGGCATTGTAACTCACAGTTCACGCTTATCACCCACAGGGCTTTCAGGTTGATTCACAATTCCTTAACAATCATATCAAAACAAAGGGAAGAGTAAGCCGTGTCATAGGCTCAGCCAAGGCCTTTTAAACGGAAGATTATTACAGACTGCGGCAGTGGGCTCTACAGTCTACCGTAATGGGCTGTACGGTCCACTACAATGGACTATACAGTCCACTGCCGGAGACTGTAGTAATTCGACTTACGGACAGGCATAATCGAAAGGACGAAAAGGCTTAGTCCGGCTAATGAAACGAGTTAGGAAGTTCGAAACGTATGCGGAGGTACCCCCCTTATATGGCCCTTCTATCAGGATAAAAAATAATCCCCCGGCCGTCAGGTTAAACCCAACCACCGGGGGATGTATGAGGAAAGTCTTCGCCCTGTTTAAAACACGAAGCGCATGATGTCATTGAAATTAGCCCAAATAAGCAATGCAAATAACAAGAACATACCCACCATCTGTGCATATTCCATAAACTTATCACTCGGCTTGCGACGTGCCACTATCTCATAAAGCAAGAACAAAACGTGCCCGCCGTCCAAAGCCGGAATAGGAAGGATGTTCATAAAAGCCAGAATGATAGACAAGAAAGCTGTCATCTCCCAAAAACGATGCCAATCCCATACCGTGGGAAAGATACTTCCAATCGTTCCGAAACCACCTACACTCTTCGCACCTTCCTTGGTGAAGACATATTTCATGTCGTTCACATAACCTTTCAACGTATTCACTCCCAATTTGACTCCTGCCGGGAAGGACTCAAAGAAATTAAACTGACGGGTAGTGACCTTATAATCAAGCGGCGTGGAAATTGCTCTTACCATAAACAAAGAATCCGTACGGACTGCAGCTGTATCACGCACCCCTCCGTGCGAATAAACCAAGGAAAACTCGGCATATTCCGCTCCGCTGGTTTCGGCATCCGAACGGAAGCCTTCCAATTTTTCAGTAAATTCATTCCAGCTGCCGACAGGCATATTATCAACAGCTAAAATGGTGTCTCCTTTCTGCACTCCAGCCATCGCCAACGGACCACCGGCAATCACAGAATCCACCACATTCGGTCGCAATATATCAAGAAACATCGGTTCTTCTTTAGCAATATCCAAAAGGCTGATTTCGGGCATATAGATTTCTTTTTCCTGCCCGTCACGAAGCACAGTCACCGTACGCGCTTCGGCCACACTACGCAACATATCCATACCGAAGCGTTCTAATGGCTGTTCGTCGGCACGCAGCAAGATATCACCATCGCGGAAGCCGATTTCCTGAGCGCGTTCGTTAAACTTCATACCATAAGTCATATCCTGTAATGAAATATAAGAGTCTCCCCAATGGAACAGAATCATAGAATAAATGAAGATAGCCAAGAGGAAGTTCATCAGCACCCCGCCAATCATAATAAGCAAACGCTGCCATGCCGGTTTGGAACGGAATTCCCACGGTTGTGCCGGTTGCTTCATCTGTTCGGTATCCATAGACTCGTCTATCATACCTGAAATTTTCACATAACCGCCCAAAGGTACCCATCCGATACCATATTCGGTATCACTGTTCTTGGGTTTAAACTTAAACAAAGAGAACCACGGGTCAAAGAATATGTAGAACTTCTCTACTCTTACTTTAAAAAGGCGCGAAAAAAGGAAATGTCCCCCCTCGTGGATAATGACCAGTAACGACAAACTCATTACCAGTTGGAGAGCACGAATTAAAAATGTTTCCATCTAATTTTATTTATTGTTTTATTATTTACTATTTATAATCAGTTCTTCGGCTATGCGGCGTGCCTCTGCATCGGTTGCCACATAGTCCTCATAAGAAGGTTCCTTGATATAAGCCACTCTTCCCATTGTCTTCTCGATAACATCACTCATGCCCAAGAAAGAAATATTATCTTTCAGGAATGCAGCCACCACCACTTCATTTGCCGCATTAACGATACAGGGCATATTTCCTGCCTGATGCAGAGCCTCATACGCCAAGGCCAAATTGCGGAAGCGTTTGGTATCGGGCTGTTCAAATGTCAAGTCGGTAACTTTGGCAAAGTCCAGACGTTCAAAAGACGACTTCACACGCTCCGGATATGAAAAAGCATACTGAATGGGCAGGCGCATATCAGGCATACCCAGTTGGGCTTTCACTGCGCCATCTTCAAACTGTACCATAGAGTGGATAACCGACTGTGGATGAACCACTACTTCTATTTGTTCCGGGCGGACTCCAAAGAGCCATTTCGCTTCAATCACTTCGAAACCTTTGTTCATCATCGAAGCAGAGTCAATGGTTATTTTCGCCCCCATTTCCCAGTTGGGGTGCTTCAGGGCCTGCACTTTAGTCACTTGTTGTAACTGCTCCATCGTATAAGTGCGGAACGGTCCTCCGGAAGCGGTCAATATCACCTTCTCCACCGGAGTATTCATTTCCAGACATTGGAAAATGGCCGAATGCTCTGAATCGACAGGAAGAATCGGTGTCCTGTATTGATTGGCCAATGCATTAATCAGTTCACCGGCCACAACCAAAGTTTCCTTATTGGCCAAAGCGATGGTCTTCCCCGACTTTATGGCGTTCATGGTAGGCCGCAAACCCGCATACCCCACCATCGAAGCCAGAACGATGTCAATAGGTTGCGACTCTACTATCTGGCAAAGCGCATCTGCACCGGCATATACCTTGATAGGCAAATCGCTTAATGCCTCTTTCAGCTGGGTATATTTTTCCTCATTGGCTATCACTACTGCTTCCGGCAGAAACTTACGGGCCTGTTCGACGAGCAAGTCTACCCGGTTATTGGCTGTCAAAGCATAAACTTCGTATAAATCGGGATGTTCCTCTATCACTTGCAAAGCCTGCGTACCGATAGAGCCCGTTGAGCCTAATATAGCTATTTGTTTTTTCATAATCTGTTAAAATACAATGTATTTCGAAGGGTCGACGGCACGCCCTTTGTTCCACAATTCGAAATGAAGATGCGGGCCGGTTGTTTTTTCACCTGTATTGCCTACCAAGGCAATGGCTTCGCCCCCTTTCACCGTATCCCCCTCTTTCTTCAGTAACGAACCGCAATGTTTATACACGGATACAAAATCCTGTCCGTGCTGTATTTGTATCACATAACCCGTCTCTGCCGTATAGGTCGAGAGAATCACCGTTCCGTCTAATGTGGCAAGCACACTTTCATCGGGATTGGCCGCTATGTCTACTCCATAATGTTTGTTATCGGGGTCAAAGTTGGAAGACATCATACCGCGTGTAGGACGATAGAATATCAAGCCCGAAGCTGTGGGGTTATTATTGACAGCCGTCAGGTTATAACGTTCCGATTCTTCATATTGCTTACGGAATTCCTCTTCCTGGCGGGTACGTTCCATCAATGAGTCCGAACGGATAGCTGTCAGCGAATCAATGGATTGCACCGTGTCCACCTGTACCTTTCCGCTAAAGATATCCTGAATATTCATGATATACAACTGCTGCCGTTCCAGCATCTTCTGTAAAGAATCGGCACGCAAGGCATTGCTTACTATCTGGGCTCGCACCTCACTGTTCATATATCCGGGCAGGTAGTTACGCAGCGGGGTAAAGGCAATAATAATGGCGGCAACCAGAAAGATAACCGTCACGGCAGAAAGCAACCATGACAAACCATTCAGCTTGGAAACGTGGATACCCACCACTTCCTCCAGCGTATTTTCATTGGTAATAGTCAGTTTATACTTAAACTTAATATTATGCCAAAATGCTTTTCTTCTCTTTTTCTTCATTATTACGCGCGCGTACCTTAATATATATTATAGCAGTCCGTCGGGTACATCCACCGTCAGGAGTCTTTTCTTCTTATCCAGTTTGCGAATAAATTCTTCGTGGGCAGGAAGCAGAATTTCCTCTCCATCCTTTTCTATCGCAAAAAGCACATTCATTGTACTGTCATCCACCGCCACAATCTCACCCAAATCGCCATGACGGACATCCTTCACCTTAAATCCGATAAAGAAGTTCCAAGTGGGGATATCGTCCGTCTCATCGTCCTCCTCCACATATTTCTTGGGAAAATAAACTTCCACATTCGTAAACATACGGGCCTTTTCGGATGTATCCACTCCCTCCAGTTTCACCAAAGCGGTAGTGTCGGAGCGGAAACGGTATTCTTCGATAAAGAACGGAACGAAAATGCCATCAAGCAGGCATACCAGATATTCACAATCCACACGGTCGAATATATCGTCCGTAAAGGTAAAAGAAAGTTCTCCCTTTACTCCGTGAGGTTTATTAAAAAGCCCTATCTTAAAAACTTCGTTTTTCTTAATCATAACTTTAAATTCTTGTGATTCGCGCTCCCAAGGCATTCAATCGCTGTTCTATATTCTGATATCCCCGGTCTATCTGTTCTATATTGTGAATGCGGCTGATACCGTCGGCACTCATTGCCGCAATCAACAAAGCGATACCCGCACGTATATCAGGCGAAGTCATGTTTCCGCCGCGCAACTGAAAACCACGGTCATGGCCGATAACCACTGCACGGTGAGGGTCACACAATATAATCTGAGCCCCCATATCTATCAGTTTATCTACAAAGAACAATCGACTTTCGAACATCTTCTGGTGAATCAGCACACTGCCTTTTGCCTGCGTAGCCACTACCAGCATCACACTCAGCAAGTCGGGTGTCAGTCCGGGCCAAGTAGCATCGGCAATCGTCATGATGGAACCGTCGATAAACGACTCTATCTGATAGTGCTCCTGTTCGGGAATAAACAAATCATCCCCACGCTGCTCTACCCTAATACCCAAACGGCGGAAACTCTCGGGAATGATACCCAGGTTTTCATGAGATACATTCTTTATGGTAAGTTCACTGCCGGTCATGGCCGCCATACCAATAAAACTGCCTACTTCAATCATATCAGGCAACACCGTATGACTGCATCCATGCAATGATTCCACTCCCTCGATGGTGAGCAAATTAGAAGCGATGCCCGTTATCTTTGCCCCCATGCAGTTCAGCATACGGCAAAGTTGTTGCACATAAGGTTCACAAGCGGCATTATAGATAGTAGTCTTGCCTTTTGCCAGAACCGCTGCCATCACAATATTGGCAGTACCGGTCACCGAAGCCTCATCCAGCAGCATAGACGCCCCTTTCAGTTCTTTAGCTCCGATAGTAAAAATGCTGCGTTCGTCGTCATAATCAAAGCAGGCCCCCAACTTCTGAATGCCGATAAAGTGAGTATCCAGACGGCGGCGGCCTATCTTATCCCCTCCGGGTTTTGATATCAGTGCTTTGCCGAAACGCGCCACTAACGGACCAACCAGCATGACCGATCCACGCAAGCTGGAGCACTTTTTCAGAAAGTCATCACTCTCCAGATAGTTCAAATCCACCGAGTCGGCCTTGAAAGTATAAGAATCAATCCCTGTTTTCGATACCTTGACCCCCATTTCACGCAATAACTGAATCAAGTTATTCACGTCCAGAATGTCGGGAATGTTATTCACTGTAACTTCTTCAGAAGTCAATAATGTGGCACAAAGAATTTGCAGAACCTCATTCTTAGCGCCTTGCGGATGAATTTCGCCGTGTAGCTTATGTCCACCTTCTATTACAAACGAAGCCATGATATCGAAGTTTTAAGAATTAATATTTTCTTCTCTGATTATTATTCTGTTGCATTCTGCGCTGTCCGTTGTTTTGCTGTGGCCTGCGCTGAACATACGTGCGTTGTCCGCACAGCTGCAAGTCATCGGGAGACAGGTTGATAGCTCCCTGGGAATATTCACGAAGATCGTCCAGTATCTTCTGGTCTTCCACACTATCTTTATTCCAGTTGACAAAGCACTTTTTCATTTGATTGGCAATCAATGAAATCAGATGCTTTCTATCTTCCCCTTCGGGATACTCCACCGCTTTTTTCACCATATTCTCCAATATGTGTCCATAATGGCGGTAACGGATGCGTTTCTGCGGATAAGCCAATACCTCCGGTTTCACTTCAAGGCTTTCTTTCTTCACTATTTCGTAAGGATAATCAATATCCAGTTTGAAATCGGACATGATAGCCAAATGGTCCCACAGCTTATGTTTAAAATCGGGCACATCGCGCAGATGCGGAAACATACCGCCCATGATATTAATAATTGTATTGGCGCAACGCTGGCGTTCAGCTTTATTTTCGATGGTAAGAGCATGGTCTACCATGTTCTGCACACTTCTTCCATATTCGGGAAGGGGTAATCTTCGTTGTTGGGTATTATACTCCATGTATATAAATATATGATTTTGATTTATAAATTATAAAAGCTTCTTGGGTTTAGAAGCAACAAACTCTTTCAAATAGAAAGGTTCAAAGTATGCCACATCCTCGAAGTCCTGTTTCGCAATCGCTTTCTCAGCCAATGGGAACATCCATTTTGCCAATGGGTAGATTTCATCGATAAAGTGTGCATTGGGGTGTGTAATCTTCTCACGGCACTTGGCGGCTCCGTTGCCGAAGAAATAAACAGGATGTTCATCCAGGAACTCCAGATAGGAATTCTCATCTACTATGTCGGCCGCTATTTCACGCTTCACTTCCAGTGCACGGTCATAAACGGCGGCATACACTTCCATGCGGCGTGCGTCTATCATCGGACAAAGCAATGCGTCTTCGGGCAAGTCATGATACAACAAGACCGGTACACACAACACCTCCAACGTATGAAGCCCTACGAGTGGCAGATTACGTCCGTAACAAACACCCTTCGCCATAGAGACGCCGATGCGCAGACCGGTGTATGAACCGGGACCGCAACTGACGGCTACTGCATCCAACGGCAGACCGCGGCTGTCCACAAACGATAACGCCTCATCTACAAACACGCCCAACTGAACAGCATGTGAAGGTCCCTTCAAGTCCTCTTTGGAGAACACCGCCAGCCCATCTTCGCTAACGGCAACAGAGCAGGCCTCTGTTGATGTTTCAATATGCAAAATACACGACATAATGCTATACTTATATAATATAATGTGCAAATATACACTTTTATTTATACTTCATTTCCATAAAAACACTACTTTTGCAAAAAAACACATTAGTTATGATACAATCAATGACCGGATACGGCAAAGCAACTGTCGCATTCGGAGATAAAAAAATTAACGTAGAGATTAAATCACTGAATAGCAAGGCTATGGATTTATCAACACGCATTGCACCACTGTACCGCGAAAAGGAAATAGAAATTCGCAACATGATTTCCAAATCACTGGAACGGGGAAAGGTGGATTTCAGTTTATGGATAGAGAAAGAGGTGTCCGATACAGCTGCACAAATCAATATCGGACTGGCACAGAGCTATGACAAACAGATGAGAACCTTAGCCGAAGCACTCGGATACACATACCCGCCGACAGATTACATGTCTACCTTGCTCCGTATGCCGGACATCATGAGCAAAGACGATGCACAGGAACTGTCTGAAGAAGAATGGGAAGCGGTGCGCAAGGTGGTGGAAGAAGCTATCGCTCATCTGGTAGATTTCCGCAAGCAGGAAGGTGCGGCACTCGAAAAGAAATTCAATGAGAAAATCGACAACATCGAACGTTTGTTGAAGTCTATCGAGCCGTATGAGACGGAGCGTGTGACAAAAATCCGTGAGCGCATTACGGATGCACTCGAAAAGACCATCAACGTGGACTATGACAAGAACCGCCTGGAACAAGAGTTGATTTACTATATTGAGAAACTTGATATCAACGAAGAGAAACAGCGTCTGTCCAACCACCTGAATTATTTCCGCGAGACAATGGCAGGCGGCCACGGACAAGGCAAAAAGCTCGGTTTCATCGCCCAAGAAATGGGACGTGAAATAAACACCACGGGCAGCAAGTCCAACCATGCAGAGATGCAGAACATCGTAGTGCAGATGAAGGACGAGTTGGAACAAATCAAAGAACAAGTATTAAACGTTATGTAAATGAGAAAAGGTAAGCTTATCATATTTTCAGCCCCTTCCGGTTCCGGCAAATCGACGATTATCAATTATTTGCTGACACAGGACCTGAATCTGGCATTTTCTATCTCTGCCACCAGCCGTCCGCCCCGCGGCACAGAGCAGCACGGAGTGGAGTACTTTTTCCTCACCCCCGAAGAGTTCAAGCAGCGCATTGCCAACAATGAGTTTCTGGAATACGAAGAAGTGTACGAGAACCGTTTTTACGGCACACTGAAAGCGCAGGTGGAGAAGCAGTTGGAAGCCGGACAAAATGTGGTTTTCGATGTAGATGTAGTAGGCGGTTGCAACATTAAAAAGTTTTACGGTGAACAGGCTTTATCACTTTTCATCCAACCTCCCGGCATAGAAGAACTTCGCAACAGACTGGTAGGCCGGGGGACAGACGCACCGGAAGTGATTGAAAGCCGCATTGCCAAAGCAGAGTTTGAACTGAGCTTTGCCGACAAGTTTGATGTGGTAATCGTAAACGACGAGTTGGAGAAAGCCAAAGCAGAGACATTGAAAGTAATTCAAGACTTTATTGCAAAATAAACAGATGATAATCAAAGACCCCAAAAGATTAGCCCTACGGATGATGATACTCTGTGTCATTATCGGGCTGACCGCCTTGGCCGTGGCTGTAATGGCCATCTCCATGCAGAAACATATCATTGCCGGCATTATGGTTATCGTTGCCATCATACAGATTTGGAACTTTAAAGTATGGCAAAAGAGAACAAAATAAGAACAGGAATATTCGGAGGTTCATTCAATCCTATTCACATCGGGCATTTAGCTTTGGCCAATTACCTTTGTGAATATGGTGAACTGGACGAAATATGGTTTCTGGTTTCTCCACACAATCCTTTAAAGGAACAAACGGATTTATGGGATGACAGTCTGCGGCTGGAGTTAGTGCAACTTGCCATCGCAGATTATCCCAAATTCCGCGCTTCTGATTTTGAGTTCCATCTTCCCCGCCCTTCTTATATGATACATACGCTCGATGCTTTACAGTCCGCCCATCCCGAGCGTGAGTTTACGCTTATTATCGGGGCTGATAATTGGGCTATCTTTCCGCGTTGGTATCACTCCGACGAAATAGTACAACGCCATCGGATTATGATTTATCCGCGCCCCGGATACACGATTGATTCCTCCCTGCTTCCTCCCTCGGTACAGCTGGTCGATACTCCTTTATTGGAAATAAGTTCTACTTTTATCCGCCGGGCTTTGGCGGAAGGGAAAGATGTAAGGTATTTCCTGCATCCGGCGGTCAATGAACGGATTACGAGATAGAAACACAATAACTATAATGGTTCTACTCGCTCTCTTCTATTAATTTTTCGAGTTTATTTATAAGTTTTCGGGTTGGTTCTAACAATGCAACAGCATCCTCTTCTGTAAAGTCAAAAAAATCATTATAATCACCGGTTATTCTATTTTGTAACAAACGTGAATATAATCGACCTTCACTTTTATCCAACTTTCCCGTAGTCACAAAATGGAAACCTAATTGGCTAACCACACCATTATGACTTTGAGCAGAAATCTTATTCTTCAGCAATAAAGCAGATGCCATATAAAATGATGCATAATACAACCGTTGGATAGCTAAATTCCAATGAGAACTATCTATCATATCTTCTGCTTCTTTCAGTGTCGTACGAGACTTCTGCTTACGATAAAAAACAATCGCTTCTATGTCATCCATGTTCATACTCATAGTAATATTATTCCTTCATTGGTTACATTGTGATAAAAAGGCGAGAAACTATACTTCATCCAGTCTTTAAGAGTATACATCACCGGATTAATGCATTCCTTTAATCTCCACCCCAATTCTCTGAGTGGATATGAAATATTATCATAGTCGTCCGCCTCCAATTTTGTTTTGTCGAGTATGATTAAAATATCCCAATCTGAATCATCGCGAGCATCTCCACGAGCCCGCGAACCAAAAAGAACAACTTTTGTTCCCACAGGAGCTATCTGCCTCAAAGTACTTCTAATTGCATTCAACACTATTTCCTTGTTCTTTTTCATAATTCAGTCTTTATCTCTTTTACAAAGAAACAAAATATCTACCATTTTTCCTAATAAATGAATATCATTTCATCTGTTCTACTTTTATCCGCCGGGCTTTGACGGAAGGAAAAGATGTAAGGTATTTCCTCTATCCGGCGGTCGATGAACAGCTGACAAGATAAAAAGTAACAAATGACTTGTCTCTCAATAACTGAATCCATAAAAAGCGACTGCGCTTTTTCGCCCTACAAGCAGAAATCTGTTTCTTTCTTCCTCCTTTCATTAGTCGTTGAAACGCCCTACTGATGCAACTTACGGCAGTGAACGGGCATCCCGGAACCGCCCCTTCTGCCTCCTTTCGTTTGTAAAAACGGACACTTAACTTTTTCTATAACGCCTTCATTTACTGTAGGGGCGGACCCATGTGTCCGCCCGATAGCTTAAAGTGAACTGTTCTCAGACAGACACACGGGTCTGCCCCTACAGAAAGCGGTAGGCTCAAAAGATGTGTAAAAAATACACAGGGAATTACTGAAGGCAGATTGTGAAGGGACGTGGAAAGCACGGCTGAAATGAGGATGAAGGGATGTCCTGTCATTCTTAAGCAGTTGATTATCTGTATATTCCAATTAAAATGTAAGGATGAACGGAGAAGAAGGAATGACCGGATTAGTGAGGGGAGGGGGATGCAATTTGTCCCTACGTGAAAAACACACCGAGCTTTTTTAAAAAGATGGTGAGGTTTTTTGAAAACATACCGAGCTTTTTTGAGAACCTCAAGGTCTTTTGGCAGCATCCAGCGTGAACTGTCTGTTTTTTAAATGTGCACGTAGGCATCCGGCTACACGTATATACGCGTAAGCCTATACATATATATGTGTTTTATCCGGACGAGTTTATAAGTTACCTACAATAGAAAATTAGCGGGGATAAGCATCTGTCTTCAATCAATAAAAAGTTTGATACGCTGATGTTCTCATGCCCTCATACCTAAAATAAACTATTCCAACTCGGATACGGTCAATGAACGGATTACGAGCCATCAAAAACCTCAAGAGAACTTTCTAAAACAGTAGTGACAGTTTCTTCAAACTGTAGTAACAACTTTCGCAAACAATGGGCATTGTTTGGGGTTACCCTCCCCACCTATTCTTCGGATGACCTAAATGCTCGAAAACCAATCCTTGAATTCTTGCACTCTGGCTTTGCTTACCAACACCCTCTCTTCCGAAACGTTGCAACGCAGATTGAGAGACAGACGATTGTTAAACCATAAATCAATATCCTTTATTGCCTCACGCGAAACAAGAAACTGACGGTTCACCCGAAAGAATAAAGAAGGATTGACACACTCCGCCACTTCATCCAGCGTTTTGGGAAAATTGTACTCCTTGCCATCCGCCAACACCACTTTCACCTTACAGTCCTGAATATAGAAAAGCAGAATCATATCAATGGATATGGGCAGCAATTTATCACCCTTTATCGGAACAAGGAAATGGGTTTTATAACTTTCCTGTCTTTTCAACGAACGGATTAACTGCAACAAGGAACTCTCTCCGGTTGCACTTCCATGTTCGGGGGTATGCAGATGTTCCAACTTATGGAGAGCTTGCTCCACATCGTTTTTACCGATAGGTTTCAACAAGTAATCCACACTGTTTACTTTAAAAGCACGTAGCGCATATTCGTCATACGCTGTGGTAAAGATGATGGGACAAGTAATCTCGAAACGGTCGAATATCTCGAAAGCCGAACCATCGGCCAAATGGATGTCCATAAACAGTAAGTCGGGCATGGGGTGAGTATGAAACCAGTCCAATGACGATGCAATACTGTCGAGCGAAGTCTCCACCTCTATCCCGGGATTCACCTCCTGCAGCAGTGCTTTCAGGTTTCGGACTGCCGCTTTTTCGTCTTCGATAATGATAGCTCTCATAAAGCATTCGGAATTAAGGGAATACGCACTGTGAAATATTCATTCTCCGTGATTTGTATTTCGCATTTATAAAGCAGATGATAGCGTTTTGCCAGATTAGCCAGCCCGACACCTGTTCCGGCAGTGGCGGTCAGTTTGGGCTGCACCGGATTGGTAACGACTAATTCCTCTCCTTCGGTATATACATGAATGGCCAAAGGACGACGGTCGCTTATCTCGTTATGCTTCACGGCATTTTCTATCAGCATTTGCACCGCCATGGGAGGGAGCCGGTGATTATCATATTGTCTGTCGATACGGATATCGAAAGAAAGATTGTCTTCAAAACGCATTTTCAACAAGAAGATATAAGCGGAAACAAACTCCATTTCATCTCTCAGACTTACACTCTTCGATTCATTGCCCTGCAGTGTATAACGCAGGACACGGGAAAGTTCCTGGATATATTCCTGTGCTTTGTCCTGATCCTCACGCACCAGCGAACGAAGCGTGTTGAGTGAGTTGAAGAGCATGTGCGGATTCAACTGGTTTTTCAGAACTTCGTATTGATTGAGGATATTCTCTGCCTGCAACTGTTGGTTCTCGACCACTACCTCTTGTTGGCGGCGAATGAGATAAGCAATATAGCAACTGCCCGACACTGTACAGGTCATCATGAAATCGCGCAACGGATGAAGATAGTGATGCACCATGGCATCGATGGCAGGAATATCGAACGTGTGATGCAGAAAGACAAAGCATTTGCCCAACAGACTGCTCAGTATCCAAGTAAGTACAAGCGAAAAAAGCATTTTCTGCCATGTAATCTTTATCGCCGGCTGGTTAAAGTGGAAAAGCAATGTATTTACTTCAAACAGAATAATGAGGGAGATGAAAGTGAAACACACTTCACTCGCCACATCAATGGGTTCCATTTCCGGGAACAGCGTTGCCCCTTCAAGAATATCAAGAAGGGAAACCAACTCCGGGAAGTGGATAAGGACTGCCACGGAGATGGACACCACAATTATAAATAATGTATAGCGATTCTTCATTCTTTCTGCCTTTATACTGCAAAGATACAAGTTAATTCATTCATTTCATAATCCTTGCCGTCACATACATACCCGGCCGGAACTGACTGTTCACCGTATCTACCCGCGCATAGACTTCCACCGAACGCGTATCCTCGTCCACTTTCTGACCGATAGAAATCAAAGTGGCTTTAAAGACTGTCTTTCCCATGCCGTTGACATGGAACTGGACGGGACTTCCGATTTTCATATCCGCCAAATCTTTCTCATAAGTAGTCAGCCTCAACAGCGTATGGCTCTTATCGACTATCTCGCACAGAGCATCGCCGGCATTCATATACTTGCCCACATTCATTTCCACATCTGCCACATAGCCGGCAATGGGAGCCTTGACTTGTAGATAAGGACGGATACCGCCATCCAACAACGTTGAGGGGCTCACACCCAATAATTCCAACTGGGCCGCAGCAGCTTCCATCCGGCTCTTCATAGACAAATAATCGGCCTTACTCTGTTGAAACTTCTTTTGAGAAGCCGCTTGTTCGGCCGAAAGAGCTTTCTGACGGCGGTATTCGGCTTCCAGATACTCAGTCTGGGCATGACTGTCCAAATAAGTCTGCTGTAAGGCTATGAATTCCGGGTTCTCCAAAGTGGCGAGAACTGTCCCCTTACCCACCGACTCACCTGGCAACAAAGAAGTGCTTTTCACTACTCCGCCCATTGTAAGCGAAACCGTGGCCATGCGTTGCGGAGGAATAACCATCGTACCGTTAAAGGAGACTTGATTGGGCTTGGAAGTGGCAGAAGTGACCGCATCCACCTGCACAGTGTCGGGCACCACTTCATCGGCAGTTACCACCGTGGTAAGCGTTTCTTCCATTTGCCGGGATTCATTGTTTGAACTACATGCCGCCAGCAAAACCAGCATGATGGGAAATGTTATCTTTTTCATTGTTATCTCTTATTTAAATAGTTCGTATTCCAAAGCTGCTATATTATATTGATAGACCGTTTCAATATATCCGCGACGAATGTCCCGCGCCACATTGACGGCCTGAATAAATTCCGTGATATCCGTTTCGCTGTGGCGGAGCTGCAAGCTTGCCACTTTCATCAGTTCATCCGCCTCCTTTAAAGCAGAAGAAGTATAATAACGGAGACTCTCGGACTGGCGGCGCAGGTTAGCTATCGCCTCAGATACCTTATTATATAGGTTACGCGTATTTGCCTCCGCCTCCGTCCGGGCAATGAAAGCAGCCGCCTTTGCCTGCTTCACCTTGCTGTGATGAGGTAAAAAATAAATGGGAAACGACACACCGACCATCCATGAGTTCAACCCCTTCAAAGGCAAGATATCCTGACGCACATATCCCAAAGAAAGTTCGGGGAAGAAACGGCTGCGCTCTATATTGAGTTGTGCTTTCGCTTCACCTGCCTGACTCTGAAAATATCTCAAATGCGCCTCCGAGTAAGTCGGAGCCTCAATATCTGCCGGGAATTGTACCAAAGCGGTATCTGCCGGCACAATGGACAAATCGGCATAACATGCCCAATTCAAACGTGCCAAAGCCAACTTTTCTTCTTCCTGAGACTGAAAAAGCCGGTTCTTTAAATCGGCAGCCATCGTGGTGGCCATATTCTTTTCCAGCAACGTAATTTCGCCCTGTTGATAACGCAACTCGCCGATGCGCTGCAACTGTTCAGCCCATTTATTCTGGTCATTGTACAAGGAACGAAGATTATAGGCATAAAGATAATAGGCCCACGCACGCTTCACTTCAGCCACTACTTCCTTCTCTACAATCCGGCGATAAAAAGTGCCTGTCGCTATTTGTCGGTTGACTAATACATTCTTATAAAAGGGTGTCAGCAATGAACCCAGATTCTGACTTACCTCCCACTGCTTGTCTTTTTTAATCTCTCCATTCAGTTGTCCCCAAGAATAACAGAACTCGGTAGGAGCCAGTTCCAGCACTTCGCCCCTCCCTGCCTTGGCCTGACGGATAGCCGCGGCAGCCGTCTTCAACCGGGGATGATTCTGCTTAGCCAATTCGATGGCTTGCTCCAAAGTGACCACTTGCTGCGCTCTCATCGGAATGGGAAGCAGAGCCAGTAACAGCAGGAAAAAGAAAAACTTCTTGCCGGCACAAGCGCGTTTCCAGGCGGCGGCACTTCCTACAATCTTATAAAAGACCGGAATGACAAGCAACGTCAATACCGTAGAAACAATCAGCCCGCCAATGACAACCGTCGCCAACGGCCGCTGTACTTCCGCACCGGCCGAAGTAGCAACCGCCATCGGTACAAAACCCAACGAAGCCACCAAGCCCGTCAGAAAAACAGGTCTCAGCAAATGAGGCGTGCCCCGAGCAATGACTCTGTTGGTAGATAAAGGATACATGGTCTGTTTGTGTATATCATTAAAATGGTTAATCATCAATATACCATTCAGCACGGCAACACCGAACAAGGCAATAAAGCCCACTCCTGCCGAAATGCTGAAAGGCAGTCCGCGTAGCCACAACGCCAATATGCCGCCAATCAACGAAAGAGGAACCGTAGAAAAGACCACCAGCGTATAAGTTACACTCTTGAAAGCAAAGAACAAAAGCAGCAGGATAAGCATTAATGCCACCGGAACCACTATTAACAGGGTGTTAATAGCATTCTGCAAGTTCTCAAACTGTCCGCCATAATCAAAATAATATCCCGGCTTCAACTTGATATTCCGGTCCAACGTCTTTTGTATCTCCTGCACCACCTGCTGGATATCAGCACCGCGCACATTGACCCCGATGACAATACGTCGTTTGGTCGCATCCCTGTTTATCTGTAACGGCCCGTTTACCAAATCGATGGTAGCCACTTCACTGACCGGTATCTGGATGCCCTCACCCGAACGCACAAACAGTTTATCCAAGTTCAAATCAGCCACCTTCTCCTGATCCAGCCGGACAACCAAGTCAAAACGCCTCTCATTTTCAAATACCACCCCACTCGCTTCTCCGGCATACGCCGTACGGATAATGGTATTCAGTTCTTCTATATTGATGCCGTAACGGGCTATCTTTCCGCGATTATACTTCACAACCAACTGCGGAAGTCCCATTGTTTGCTCCACAATGACATCAGACGCTCCGGGCACTTGTTCCACATACTTCGCCGCTTCCTTGGCCTTCTCATAAAGTTCATGTGTATCCTCGCCATACAGTTTCACTGCAATATCAGCCTTCGCCCCCGTCATCAATTCATTGAAACGAAGTTGGATGGGTTGTGAGAAATTAAATTCGGCCCGTTCTGACAAAGGTTCCAACGCCTCCTTCATCTTTTCCACCATCTCGGCACGGCTCGAAGCACTTGTCCATTCCTTGAACGGCTTCATGATAATCATCACATCGGCATCTTCAACCGCCATCGGGTCGGTAGGCACTTCGGCCGTACCAATCTTTGCCACCACATGTTTTATTTCGGGAAACTTTTCCTTCAAAACTTTCTCTGCCTCATCGGATACGGCAATACTTTCGCTCAACGAGCTGCCTGCCGGCAAGGTCATCTGCATCGCAAAATCCCCTTCATCCAAAGTAGGAATGAATTCCGCCCCCAACCGGGTAAACAGGAACAATGAAAAAGCCAATGCTGCAAAAGCAGCCGCCACCGTCCCCCATTTAAACTTCAGACAAACATGCAAAGCCCGGGAATAGAGCTTATTCAGCCTCTCAAAGAAACGGTCGGCAAAAGTCGGTTTCGTTACAATATGATGTTTCAGAAACAAAGAAGCCATCATAGGCACATAAGTAAGCGACAGCAACAATGCACCGATAATACAGAATACCAATGTCTTAGCCATCGGAGTGAAATATTTACCCTCGATACCGGTCAGCGTCAATAAAGGGAAGAATACGATAAGGATGATAAACACGGCAAAAGTAGCCGAACGCACTACACCCGAGGCCCCCCTCTCCACCTCTGCATCCATTTCTTCGGCGGACAAGGTACGCCCACGGAACTTCCGTCCGTATAGATGGGCCAAGATACCTTCGAGTATCACAATGGAGCCGTCGACAACAATACCAAAGTCTATCGCTCCCAGACTCATCAGGTTAGCAGAGACATTGAACAGCCGCATCATAATAAAAGCAAACAGCATGGCCAACGGAATGACAGAAGCGACAATAAGCCCCGCGCGCACATTGCCCAAGAATATAATCAGTACGATAAATACGATAATAGCCCCCTCTATCAGATTATGTATGACAGTCGAGATATTTCGATTGACCAAAGCCGAACGGTTCAAATAAGGTTCAATACTGACACCTTCCGGCAATATCTTCTGTATTTTCTCCACCCTTTTCTCCAACTCTCCGGTCACTACATTGGCATTGGCCCCTTTAAGCATCATGGCAATGCCGCCCACACACTCTCCTTCACCGTCCATCGTCATGGCACCGAAGCGCTTGGGCGCGCCAAACCGCACTGCTCCGATATCACTTATATGAATGGGAATCCCGTTACGGTTGGCTACGACTACCTGTTCAATATCCTTAATACGGTTTATCATACCCTCGGAACGAATATAATAAGCACGGTTCACCTTTTCTATATAGCTGCCTCCGGTGTTCTGATTATTCTTGTTCAGAGCTTCAAAAACCTCTCCGATTGTGATATTCAAAGAGAAAAGGACATCCGGGTCTACCGCTACCTCATATTGTTTCAGATAGCCGCCGAAACTATTGATTTCCACAATGCCCGGAATGCCGGACAATTGCCGCTTCACAATCCAATCCTGAATGGTGCGAAGCTCCATCGCATCATACTTGTCTTCATATCCCGGAGCCACTTTCAGCACATACTGATAAATTTCGCCAAGCCCCGTAGTAATGGGCATCAGCTCGGGTGCACCCAGTTCGGATGGAATCTCTCCCGACACAGTCTGTATCTGTTCATTGACCAACTGCCGGGCATCCAGTGTAGGCACATTTTCTTTAAAGACGACCGTAACCACAGAAAGTCCGAAACGCGATACAGAACGGATTTCCGTCACATTCATAATGTTACTCATGGCAATTTCCACGGGCATCGTGATGAGTTGCTCCACTTCCTGAGGTGCCAAAGTGGGCGACACCGTCACTATCTGCACCTGATTATTGGTAATATCGGGCACTGCATCTATGGGAAGCGTCAACATGGAATAAATTCCACCAATCAGAAGAAACAAAGTGGTCAGCCCCACAAAGAGTTTCTTTTTTACTGAGAATCGAAGGATAGCGTTGAACATGTTTTATACTTTTTATTGGGAGACAAATGTAATCGATTCTCCCATTTCCTCCAGATGAGCCGCCTTGAACCGAACAATTCAGTGGTTAAACAGTCCGTTTAGCCGCTTAAACGGAAAAACCCCGCAAGGATATTACACTGTAATACCTTACGGGGAAACACACAATTCTCGGTATAATAACTAATTTCAAATACGATAAGTCATTCTAAAAGACACTATGCAAGGAACTTGCCGGCTTCCTCAAGTCCGTAAACATACTTCTCTGTCGGTTGGAAGTGCCGGGACTTTTTATCCCACATGGAATATTGGATATGCGCTTCGGCATCCGTATACGTCACGGTGATGCAATAATAATTCATCCATTTCGAGCCATCCCATTTCAAGGCCTTCTTTTCGATAATCTGATTCTTGTCATTATAAGCATACTCAAAGCGGAAATCAGGAGTCAGATAGTTGCCTTCCTGCTGATACACCACCTTCGCACTTATTCGACCATTGTCCATCTCCACATTAGTAATCTTCTCAGATTCCGCCGCATTCATTGTCAATACACTTGCCATGGCAAATACAATAACCATCATTACTTTAAAAAATCCTGTAGTTTTCATACTGTTTTATTTTTAATGTTTGTACTTCGTGTTTTACTTGTGTTCGTTTTTCGCGTTCTATTTTGTGTTTGCTTTCGCGTTCTATCTTGTGTTCTTTATCTATTAGACGCAAACACCCTTCAAAACGTTGCATCGGAATCTGTCTTTTTTCAGATTATTTTTTCTCTACCCGATGAAGTACCACCACAACCACCTCACTGGGGGTAAACAGACGAACATTCACTCTCGAAGTACCCAATCCGTTCGTTATAATAATAGGAACACCGGCGCTATTTTCTTTCCGGCCGGTCAGAAAACGGTTACCATAAATGGAATGCTTTACCGGAGAGAACTTTTTAAACAGACTCACTTGACCGCCATGGGTATGTCCGGCCAAAACCAAGTTGGCGTTAGATACGTCCGTATCTTCGGCATAATCGGGAGTATGCGTCAGCAAGAGGATAAAATCATCGGCAGAAAAGTGTTGTGAAGGTGAATCACCATTCTTTTTCAGGTCAAAAGGATTGCGCACACCACTGATGATAATGTGTTGCCCGTCCTTCAGTAACTTATAGCTTTTATGCTCCATTAAGTGCACATTGTTCTTTTTCATGGCCTCCGCCACCTCCGCATAGCAATAACTGTAATCATGGTTTCCCATCACACCATAGGTGCCATACGGTGTAAGCACTTTTCCCAATGCGGTGAACAACGTGTCCAGATTTCCCCCTTTCGGACTGCCGTAGTCTCCGCCCAATAATAATACATCGGCATTTAAAGATTGTAATGCACGTATCGCATTGTCAAGACGCTTGCGTGTGAAGCGACTTTCATAATGGAAATCCGATGCAAAACCAATACGGAATCCGTCGAATGCCGACGGAACGTCATAACTATAAAAATCATACTGCTTGACGCGCCCCACTCCACGATACTTTGACAGAGAAGCAGTGGCGCAGGAAGTAAACAGAGCTGCGGCAAGCAACAAATAGAGAACGGCTTTCTTCATGTCTTTTTCTTTTTAATGAGAAGTAAAGATAGAGAATTAATTGTTTATCTTTGCACATCTTTAATATGAAATGGATGGAAACTGTTAAAACAAATTCTATAAAAGCATGGCTATTGGCTGCACGCCCCAAGACATTGGCAGGTGCCGCTGTTCCCGTCATGCTGGGATGTGCCTTGGCAGCATCAGACGGATGGTTTCAAATCATACCTGCCACGCTCTGTTTTCTCTTTGCTTTTCTGATGCAGATAGATGCCAACTTTATCAATGACTTTTTTGACTATTTAAAAGGAAGTGACCGCGAAGACCGGTTGGGCCCCGAACGGGCATGTGCACAGGGATGGATTACATTGCAAGCCATGAAACGGGGTATCGCGCTGACCACCATGTTGGCATGTGCGGTTGGAGTCCTTCTGCTTTTCTACAGTGGAGCAGAGATGATTCCGGTCGGACTGCTGTGTATTCTGTTCGCCTTTTTATATACTGCCGGTCCCTATCCTTTGGCTTATCATGGCTGGGGAGATGTGTTGGTCATAGTATTCTTCGGTTTTGTGCCTGTGGGATGCACTTATTATGTAATGTGCCATGACTGGACATGGAATGTCACTATCGCCTCTGTGGTATGTGGCATGATTATCGATACCTTGTTAATGGTAAACAATTATCGCGACCGGGAACAGGATGCGTTAAGCGGCAAGAAAACGCTGGTCGTAAGATGGGGCGCGGCAACAGGGCGTATGCTCTATCTGTTTTTAGGATTGGCAGCCGCATGGTTATGCCTCTTGTTTGCCGTCAGCGGACATATATGGGCAGCAATACTGCCACAAATCTATATTCTTCCCCATTTCCTGACTTGGCAACGGATGGTGAGAATCAACAAAGGCAAAGAACTGAACAGCATATTGGGAGAGACCTCACGCAATATGCTATTGTTCGGGATATTACTGACTTTAGGATTGAGTTTATAAGACAAAGAAAAACACGTTAGTATGCATCGCCTCACACGTACGTCAGTATAGGCTCATACATATATCCGCATAAGGCTACACGTACGTATGTATAACGGCACACGTACGTGTGAAAATCACTTTTCTATCAGTACGGTGGCATAAGCCGAAATACCCTCTTCGCGCCCCGTAAAGCCCAGCTTCTCCGTCGTAGTTGCTTTGATGGAAACATCGTCCGTATCTATTTTCATCAGATGTGCCAAGACTTCCTGCATCTCGGGTATACGTGCTTTCAGTTTCGGGCGTTCAGCACAGACGGTCGCGTCTATGTTGCCTACCTTATAGCCTTTGGCCGCAATCAAATCAACTGTTTTGGCTAACAGAATCTTGCTGTCTATATTCTTAAACTCACCTGCCGTATCGGGAAAATGATAGCCGATGTCACGCATATTGGCCGCTCCGAGCAATGCATCGCAAATGGCATGAATCAGCACGTCGGCATCCGAATGTCCCAACAGGCCCAATTCATGTTCAAACTTTATTCCTCCCAGCCACAACTCACGGCCTGCCACCAACTGATGTACGTCAAATCCAAATCCTACTCTTATTTTCATCTTACATAGAAATCTAATAGTTTTTCTTCTTCCAGGTAGCCTTGCAAATGCTGGCCGACGCTGACTGGCCCTACTCCCACCGGTGTGCCGGTAAACAGTAAATCTCCTATTTTTAACGTAAAGAAACGGCTGACATAAGCAATGATTTCGTCTACCTTAAAAAGCATATCTGCCGTATTGCCCTGCTGAACCGTGTTACCGTCAATATCCAAATGGAACTTCAAATTCTGAATATCCTTGAACTTATCCACCGATACAAAGTCTCCGATAACAGCCGAATTATCAAACCCCTTGCATAACTCCCACGGTTTGCCCTCTTCGCGAAACCGGCGCTGAAGATCGCGTGCCGTAAAGTCAATCCCCACCGTCACCGCATCATAATAACGATGTGCAAACCGTTCGGCTATGTTTTTTCCCAGACGGTTGATACGAACCACCAGTTCTGTTTCATAATCTACCTGTTGAGAGAAATCCGGGATAAAGAAAGGCTTGCTATCTTTAAGCAACGCAGAATCGGGCTTCATAAAAATGACCGGTTCCTTCGGTAAGTTTTCATCGGCATGCAACTCGTGGCAATGAGCCACATAATTCATACCTACGGCTAATATCTTCATATAATTTTAGTCCTGATTTACATTTAAACGGTTAAACATCACAGCCAGATGAGCATACAGTGAAGTATTCTGCACTACAATATCTTCGGGAACACGAATACGGAACGGAGTAAAGTTCCAAACAGCTTTAATTCCACCCGCCACCATCTTATCCGTTATCTCCTGTGCTATATTGATAGGCACAGTCAATACTCCTATATTGACATTACATTCCTCCATCATCTGTTCAAAGGCATCGGAATGATAGATGGGGATACCATTAATTTCAGTTCCCACAATGTCAGGGTTCACATCAAAAGCACCTACTATCTCCAACCCGAAATGGTGAAGACCCGAATCGCGCAACAACGCTCCTCCCAGGCTACCTACCCCAAACAGGAATGCTTTATGCATGTGCGTAAAGCCCAGAAAACGTTCCAGCACTTCGATAAGCGCATCTATTTCATAGCCCACACGAGTACGACCGGATATATTGACATACGAAAGGTCTTTCGCTATCTGAGACGCATCTATATTAATCTGCTTGGATATCTGGGTAGAAGACACATACGTTTCTCCTCTCTCTTTCATCAGCTTTACATTAGAAAGATACCAAGGGAGTCTGCGCAAAGTAGGCTCAGGCACTTTATCTGAGAATTTATGCATACGTATATCCATCTGTTTCTATTGGCATTATCATTAGGTAATGTGCAAAAGTACACTTTTATTTGTTACCACTGCCTTTTGAGAATAAAAAATGTAGTATCTTTGAGCACTCATTTAAGCAAAATTCACATGAAAAATAACGATTGGAAAGAGCGTCTGAATGTGGTGTACTCGACGAATCCCGATTTCAACTATGAGCAGGAGGAAGAAGAAGAGACAGCCACTCCGGATAAAAAGCAGCAAAAATTGCGCGTCAGTATAGAGAAGAAAGGCCGGGGCGGTAAAACTGTCACCCTCGTCAATGGATTTATCGGTTCCGAAGATGACCGGAAGGAATTGGGCAAGTTGCTCAAAACCAAATGCGGTGTGGGCGGTTCTGTGAAGGATGGAGAAATCATCATTCAAGGAGAGTTCAAACAGCGGGTTATCGAGTTGTTGAAGGCGGAAGGATATACACAGACGAAATAAAAAAAAGGAAAGAGGGTGCGCACCCTCTTTCCTACCATATAACCCTCGTCACAGAAACCTGAGCCAAGGGCTTTCTCATAAATATTACTCAGCACGCAAAGTGAAACGTTTGAAATCAACAATCTGCAATTCAGGATCGATTTCTTTCAACACTTCTCTTACAGTCTTCTTGCCATCCATGATATCTTCCTGATTCAACAAGCAAACTTCCTTCAAGAACTTGCCCAAACGACCTTTAGCAATGTTCTGAATCATAGCTTCGGGCAGGTTAGCAGCCTTCTCTGCAGAAACAGTAGCAATGATTTCCTTAGCCTTGGCAATGTCTTCGTCAGTTATCCATCCCTTAGCCTTGTTGCTTTCCATGTGATCTTCACTGTCTACATGTGCAGGGTTGATGCCGGCTTTCTTCAAAGCAGCTTCCACAGCCTTGTCCACTTGTTCTTTCTTAGTCTTATCGATAGCTACCTGAATTTCAGCTTCCTTCACTGATTCAGGAACACCGGCTTCGTCAATTGCGATAGGGTTCATAGCTGCAATCTGCATAGCTACTCCGTGAGCTGCAGCCTCAGCTTCCTTGTTCATAGCCACAATAGTACAAAGTTGGTTGTTTCCCTGGTGGTTATAGATAGAAGTATAAGCTCCTTCAACTACATTGTAGCCGTCCAACTCCATTTTCTCACCGGTGATACCGCTACGGTCAGTTACTGCATCCTGTACAGTACCGTTGCCCAACGGCAATGCCTTTACTTCGTCCAAAGTCTTACATTTGTTAGCCACAGCAGCGTCCAGAATAGCCTGAGTCAAAGCAACGAAATCAGCATTCTTGGCAACAAAGTCAGTTTCACACTTCAATGCAATGATTGCAGCGAATTCACCTGTTGATTTAGCCAATACACAACCTTCTGATGCTTCACGGTCAGAACGTTTTGCAGCAACAGCCTGTCCTTTTTTACGGATAATTTCCATTGCTTTATCGATATCGCCATTAGCTTCAGTCAAAGCGTTTTTGCAGTCCATCATACCAGCTCCACTGATTTTACGAAGCTTGGTAATTTCAGCCATAGTTACAGCCATAATATTCCTTTATTTTAATTTGTTAATAATGTCTTTAAAAGCAGTTGAGAGTTGAGAACAGAGAGTTGAGAATTGCATATCGTAACTCTCAACTTTCAACTCTCAACTCTCAACTATAGTATATTAAGCTTCTTCTTCGTCTTTCATGAAAGCGGCAGCCTTAGCAGCGTTGATAGCTTCTTCTTCGGCTTTGTCCATGCGAGCTTTAGTAGCTTTCTTCTTACCGGCAGCATTCTTAGGCGCATTTTCACCGGCAGCTTCCATATCTACTTTTTCAGCTTTTCTTTCTTCCAATCCTTCTGCCATAGCAGCGCAACAAGCATCCAAGATAACTTCGATTGACTTAGTAGCGTCATCATTAGCAGGGATTACGAAATCTACATTTGAAGGATCTGAGTTTGTATCAACGATAGCAAATACAGGAATACCCAAACGGTTAGCTTCGCGGATTGCAATGTTTTCTTTCAATACATCGATAACAAACAATGCAGACGGCAGACGAGTAAGGTCAGAAATAGAACCTAAGTTCTTTTCCAATTTAGCACGCTGACGAGAAATCTGCAGAACTTCTCTCTTTGAAAGATTTGAATAGGTACCATCGTTAGTCAACTTATCGATAGTAGCCATTTTCTTCACAGCCTTACGGATAGTCGGGAAGTTGGTCAACATACCACCCGGCCAGCGCTCGATTACATAAGGCATATTTACAGAAGCAGCTTTCTCAGCTACTACCTGCTTAGCTTGTTTCTTAGTAGCAACGAACAGGACTTTCTTTCCTGATTTTGCAATTTGTTTCAGTGCGTCAGCAGCTTCATCTACTTTAGCAACTGTTTTGTGGAGGTCAATGATATGGATACCATTGCGTTCCATGAAGATATAAGGAGCCATTGCAGGGTTCCACTTTCTCTTAAGGTGTCCGAAGTGGCAACCGGCTTCCAATAATGTATCGAAATTAGTTCTAGACATTTTTGTTATTCTTTAAAATCGTTTACTTTCTTTTTTGTTTATCTCAACCAACCATCGGGTAGTCTGCTACAAAGTAGAGTCCCGGCAGTTTAGATACTAAACGCTTCTTAACCAGTTCTAAGTAAAACCGGATATTAACGTTTACTGAACTGGAATCTGCGACGTGCTTTCGGACGACCCGGTTTCTTACGTTCAACAGAACGAGGATCACGTGTCATGAAGCCTTCTGCACGGAGTGCCTTCTTATCTTCAGGATTAATTTTCACCAAAGCACGAGCGATAGCCAAACGCAAAGCCTGTGACTGACCGGTGAAACCACCACCACAAAGATTTACCTTAATATCATATTTTTCAGCAGCTTCGACCTTAGCCAGAGGCTGTTTTACAACGTACTGAAGAATAGTTGATGGAAAGTACTCTGCAAGGTCTCTCTTGTTAATAGTAATCTTTCCAGTACCTTCGCTTACGAATACGCGTGCGATTGCGCGTTTACGTCTGCCTAATGCATTTACTACTTCCATTCTTTATTATTTAAGTAAGTTTATATCAATTGTTTTCGGGCTCTGAGCTTCGTGCTTGTGTTCGCTACCAGCGTAAACATACAAGTTGCCCAGCAACTGTGCTCCCAGACGGTTTTTGGGAAGCATTCCTTTTACTACTCTCTTCAACAGTTTTTCTTCACCGTTAGGTTTCTTCATCAGCTCGGCAGGAGTCATTTCTCTCTGTCCACCGGGATAACCTGTATATCTCAAGTAAACTTTGTCGTTCCACTTGTTTCCGGTAAATTTTACTTTGTCTGCGTTAATGATAATTACGTTATCACCGCAGTCAACATGAGGGGTAAAGCTAGCTTTGTACTTTCCTCTCAACAGTTTCGCAACTTTCGAACCGAGACGGCCTACGACCTGATCGGTAGCATCGATAACAACCCATTCTTTTTGAGCTGTTTCTTTGTTTGCAGAAATGGTCTTGTAACTTAAAGTGTCCACTCTTAAAATCTTTTTAAATGTTAACTACTAAAAAACAATTTCTTCCCAGCGTCTCTAACCGTTCCCGGACAAAGAACCATTAACACGCTAAGAATTAATTCTTTATAAACTTTTGATAATAATCGGCTTGCAAAGGTACGGCTTTTCTTTGAACTGACAAACAAATTAAG
>NZ_CAOOSE010000026.1:0-53949 GCF_948499155.1 uncultured Phocaeicola sp.
AACCCCCCTTTCAAGAATGAAAATCTTGCGTCCTAACCGATAGACGAAGGGGCCAGGCCTTTAACTTGCCAGCCTTAGCTTGGCTTTTGCATCAGAGAGTGTTTTTCTCTTTTGCGGTTGCAAAGGTAGGAACTATTTTTAAATCTCCAAAACATTCGAGTGATTTTTTTTAGTTTTCTGCTCATTTTCCTCGAAATTGACTACTTTTGTACGTGGTAGAGGCTTAATAATGGAAGAATATGTTGCAAAAAACAGTCGGAATCGTACTTCATAGTCTAAAGTATAATGATACTTCGAATATTGTCGATATCTATACGCAGCACACGGGACGGGCTTCGTTTCTGGTGAAAATTCCCCGCTCGCGCAAGTCGGCGGTGAAGTCGGTGCTTTTTCAACCCCTTGCTATGGTGGAGTTTGAGGCGGACTATCGTCCGAATGGCAGCCTCTATCCTGTTAAGGAGGCTAAATCATGGTATCCGTTTCGTACCTTGCCTTATGATCCTTATAAGTCGGCCATAGCTATGTTTCTTGCAGAGTTTCTTTATCGGTCATTGCGTGAGGAGGCAGAGAACAGACCGCTTTTTGCTTATTTGGAGCATTCCATTCGTTGGTTGGATGAGTGTGAGCGTGGGTTTGCCAATTTTCATTTGGTGTTTTTGATGCGCTTTTCCCGCTTTCTAGGTCTTTATCCTAATACGGAAGATTATGATGAGGGATGTTTTTTTGATTTGCTCAATGCTTGTTTCACTCCCATACAGCCTTCGCATGGGGCGTTTCTGAAGCCGGATGAGGCTTCTCATATTAATATTCTGATGCGGATGAATTATGAGACGATGCACCTTTTTGCCATGAGTCGTGCGGAGCGCAACCGTTGTCTTACCATTATCAATGATTATTATCGCCTGCATTTGCCTGATTTCCCTTTGCTTAAATCATTGGATGTATTGAAAGAGCTCTTTGCCTGAAAACCGATATTTTTCTGCGGATTCAAATACGAAGTAAAGGAAAGCGGGGCAGTCAGTATTCTTAGTGATTTATATGTCATGTCATCGACAAAGGAAGAGTAAGCTGTTTCTTAGGGTCAGCTAAAGCTTTTTGAACGGAAGATTACTACAGTCTACAGCAATGGACTGTACGGTCCACCGTAACGGACTGTACAGTCTGCCGTAATGGACTGTACAGTCCACTGCCGAAGACTGTAGTAATCCGACTGACAGAAAGGCTTAATCGAAAGGACGCAAACGCTTATTCCGGCTAATGAAACGATGTAGGGAGTTCTAAGCGTCTGCGGGGGGGTGAAAACCGGAGGAAAGGATGTGTCAAAACGTAATTTGATGAAAGGACAATTTTTAATCTGAAACTTGACTCCCTAAATCAATGATGAAAAGAGCCATATCATTACTTAAAAACAGAGTTTGATATGGCTCCTTTATAATTGTTAGTTACAATCTGTAACTTTGTAGAGTGGTCATGTTGGTTTTGACACACCTTCTTGATTTGTTAAATCCCCAAGAATAATGACTGCCTCGGGAAACTGCGTTTCATATATCAGGGGGTAACCATTAGTGCTACAATAGCTTGGTGTGGAAGCCGGATGATGAATTAAACTTATTGTAAAGAGTTGTTGCAATAAAAAAGACAGAAGAGCGTTTCTTACACAAGACCAAGGTCTTTTCAGAAAAACTCTCCTGCCTTTTTCAAAAACTTCAGCAGCTTTTTGGCAAACGCTTCCGTCTTTTTTAAATGGTGTTTAAAGGCTTTATGCTAACAGTTCTTTTACCTTAGCTGAAATGGCACGACCTTCTGCTTTGCCTGCCAGTTGCTTGGTAGCCACGCCCATTACTTTGCCCATATCCTGTGGACCGGTTGCGCCTACTTCTGCAATGATTGTTTTCAAAGCAGCTTCCAATTCTTCAGCCCCCATCTGTTTCGGCAGATAGGCTTCGATGACGGCTACCTGAGCCAATTCGGTTTCTGCCAAATCAGAACGGCCTTGTTCGGTGTAAATAGCAGCTGAGTCCTTGCCTTGTTTTACCAATTTCTGCATAATTTTTAGAGCAGCGTCATCGGTCAGTGTATCATTGGCTCCCGGAGCGGTCTTTGCTTCGAGGAAGAATTTTTTTACATTGCGCAAAGTTTCTAATTTCACTTTGTCCTTGGCCTTCATAGCCTCTTTGATATCGTTGCTGATTACGTCAAATAAATCCATATTCTCTATATTTTAGTTGTTAAAATGTTATTGTTATGCCACCGTTTTCGGTATCGTTGTTGCTGAATGTTTCCTCTTCCTCGGCCACGGCTTTGGATTGGATACTTTCGAGCACAGTCTTGGTTCGTTGATAAGTGGGGGTTGTTTCTACCATACTGATGATGTCGTCATTGTCAAGGTCTTCCAGACTGAAGATATAGATGTTGTGTCGTTTTTTCTTGTTGCTATTCTTGAAAGTGTCGCGACCGTAGTAGTCTCCGCGGCGTTCATCTTTGCGCTGTTCTTCTTCTTCCTGTTCTTCCAGCTTCTTTTGTTCTTCGATGGTACGTTTGTTGAGCATATTGTCCATACCCGGTACATCTTTGATGCCGAAGCCGGTTGCCAGTACAGTGAATTTCACTTTGCTTTCCAACGATTCGTCGATGTAAAGTCCCCATTTGGTTTCCACATCTTTGCCAAACTTACTCATGAAGTCGTGCACTTCGTTCATTTCTTCCATCATTAACTCGCTCTTAGTGCTGAAAGAGATGTTGAACAGAATCTTCTTTGAGTTGAAAATATCATTGTTGTTCAGCAGCGGAGAGTGAAGCGCATCATTGATAGCCTGGCTCACACGATTTTCTCCTTCACCGTATCCGGTACTCATTATGGCCACACCACCGTCTTTCAATACTGTTTTCACGTCATTGAAGTCGAGGTTGATAGTACCGCGGATAGTGATAATCTCGGCAATACTTTTTGCTGCTACAGAAAGGGTGTCATCTGCTTTTCCGAAAGCATTCATGACACTGAAGTCGGAGTAGATGTCGCGCAGGCGTTCATTATTGATAACCAACAAAGCGTCTACGTGCTGGCTCATTTGCTCTACACCGTCCAGCGCCTGATCTATTTTGCGATTGCCTTCGAACAAGAAGGGTATAGTGACGATACCTACAGTAAGGATATCCATATCTTTGGCTGTCTTGGCAATGATAGGTGCCGCACCGGTTCCGGTTCCTCCCCCCATTCCGGCAGTGATAAATACCATTTTACAGCCGTCGTTCAGCATATTTTTTACGTCTTCAATGCTTTCTTCAGCGGCTTCGCGTGCACGTGCAGGACGATTTCCGGCTCCCAGTCCTTCTTTGCCCAGTTGCAGTTTGACGGGCACAGGCGATTCGGCCAATGCCTGATTGTCTGTGTTGCACACTACAAATGTTACATCGTGAATACCTTCTTTGTACATGTGATTTACGGCATTGCCGCCGCCACCACCCACACCGATTACTTTAATGATGGTCGGGTTGTCTTGTGGGAAATCGAATGGCATTATAGTTTCATCAGACATAATCTTACTATATTATATAAGGTGATGTAATTTACTAGTTTCTTTTAATCTTCTTTTAACAGGTCGTCAGAGAGCGTGGTGATTTTCTTGCCCAGCTTTGACCAAAGGCTGCTGCCTTTTTTCAATTGCTTGATGTCTTTCTCCAGTTCGCGTATCTGAGCATTCTTGGTTTCTACACCGAGCATTTCAGCTTTGCTCAAAGCAGCTAATGCTTCTTTATATTTTTCAGAATTCTTCAGTTCGATGGCTTTCTTTATGAAGCTTTCACAGTCGGCAATGCGTTGCTTTTCAGCTTCTTCCTTTCTGCGTTTCTCTTCGGCTTCCTGTGCCAGTCTTCTTCTTTTTTCTTCTGCACTTTCTCCTTCTTCAGTAAAGAGCCCGGTTTGAATGGGTTGTACCGGTTCTTTCGGGTGTTCAGGGCGGTAACAGTTCTCTTTTCCGGCAGCCAACAGTGCGATGATGGTGTTGGCCGTTCCGTCTTTCTTTAATTCAATACCTCCTTTAAGACTCAGTTGGCAGTCTTTGGCCATTCTCACTTTCTCCAGTTTGGTGCGTTTGCTGAAAGCTTCTTCCATATTTTTCAAGTTGGCTGCACCACCGGTGACAATGGCACCTGCCAACAACTTGTCATCGTAGCCGGAGAGTACAATCTGATTCCATACATTAGCCAATATTTCGTTGACACGTGCTTCAACAATATCTTCCAGCAAATGAGCTTCGATACTGCACTTTCCGTCAATGGCATAGTTGGGTGTTTCTTCTTCGTCTTGTGACGGATCAATATAGGCATTGCCGTATTTGACTTTCAACTCTTCGGCATCCTCTTCTTCTATTTGCTGGCTGCAAATATCTTTGGTAATATTGCTGCCGCCTAAAGGAATAACTGCCAGATGGCGGAGGATATTGTTTTTATAAACCGAAACAGTAGTTGTATCTGCACCAAAGTCGATGAGCATACACCCGGAGCGTCTTTCGCTGTTCGTCAGCACCGCATTGGCAAGTGCCAACGGTGAGATGACATAATCTGCAATCTCTATTCCCGCTTGACGGAAACACTTGTCGATATTCTGTTTTACACTGCTGCGGGCAATGATGTTGAGGAAACGGCCTTCAATATGGTCACTGGGAACGCCGACAGGATCAGCCAATAAGTTAATGCCTACCTTATATTCTTGTGGGGCTACCTCCAATATATCTTGGTCGATGATGGGCACTTCGCGGTTGCTGTCCATCAGCGAGTCAATTAACTCTTGTGATATTTTAGTCTCTTCTTCCAAATGGCGTACTTCCGTGTTGCGGATAGTGCGGAGCGACTGTCCGCCAACGCCTACATATACCTTTCCGATAGAAGCCTTTAATGTCGATTCCAGTTTCTTGATAATCGAAGTAAGGCTTTGTGCGGTCTTGTCCAGATTATAAATAACTCCTTTCCTGATGAAATCAGACGAAGGTTCGCTGGCAAGGGCCAGTACTTGTATACTTCCGTCCGGATGCTTCTTTCCTGCAATGCCTGTGATCTTTGAAGACCCCAGCTCTATTGCTACAATAAAATCTGTTGCTGCCATATCTTACTTCTCTTTTTTGGTACAAATAATCTGATTGCTAAACTCCAAACTGATGCGGCTGTATTTGTTCCAGCCCACCTGGTTCAGACCTTTTTTATAAAAAATCTTCAGTCTTTCAAACTTTTCCTCATAATCGCCGGGTTTCCCAAGGAAGATGATATGCTCTCCAACACGCGGAACCAGTTCCAGTTCTTTGGCAGGAGTGACGTTTATCTGTTCAATCTGGGCTTCCCATAGAGGATGATTCTGTAGAAAGATGCCTAACTTATATAATTCTTTCGTGGCAAAGTCACGGCTTACACTACCAGTAACAACAGCTACATGGGCCGAACTGTTGGGTATCGGCATCACTTTTCCTTTGCTGTCAATGTAATAATTATCTCCGTTGGCAGCCATTACCCTTAATAAGGGCAGGCGCTGGGTAACTTCGATACCGATTTTACAACCGGGAGTACGGTAACATTCCACGTTCTCAATCAATGGGTGCTTGCTGAGTTCATCTTCTAAAAGCCGGGTGTTGATTGTTCCCATCTTCTTTCCCACGGGAGACAACTTCTTGCTGTTGAGTAGGCGGAGTACTTCTTTTTTAGTGATGAAGCCATGGTCGATACTGTCATTGATAATCAATTCCATACCCTTGCAAGTCTGGTCTGCAGGCTTGGTATTGAAGACTGTAACCGCTACTACAAGGTAAGCTGTTATCAGTAACAAGAACAGGAGTATGAAAATTCGTTTAATCATTGTTTGTTCAGTATTTCGCAGATTTGGGAAACATAGTTTTCAATGTCTCCCGCACCTAAAGTGATTAATACTTCTATATTTTTATTTCCCAGTACCTCTGGAATCTCTTCTTTCCGGCACATAGATTTCTCGATGCCGGGGCGCAGATTGTCATAAATCAATTTGCTGGTCACTCCGGGGATTGGTTTCTCTCGTGCCGGATAGATATCTACCAAAATTACTTCATCCAGCAATGACAGGCTGTCTGCAAAGTCTTGGTAGAAATCACGTGTACGGGTATAGAGATGCGGCTGAAATACTGCAGTCAACTTCTTGTCCTGATACAAGGCGCGCATGGAAAGAATGCTTTGACGGATTTCAGACGGATGGTGGGCATAGTCACTCAGGAATACCACTTTGTCATTCTTTATTTTAAAGTCAAAACGACGGTCTACTCCATGGAAGGTTCTCATTCCTTCTTTTATTTCTTCATTGGTGACACCGCTCATCTGGGCCAATGCCATAGCTGCCACTCCGTTTTCAATGTTAATGGCGATGGGTACTCCCAATTGGATATCGTCAATATTACCCAGTGGCGAAATGTAGTCAAAGAATATTTCACCGTTTCCGATACGGATATTCTCTGCATGGAAATCACCTTCTTCTTTAGAATAGGTATATAGTTTTACACCTTCCTGCAAATCCGGTTGCAGTTCGATGCCTTTGCGCATAATCAGCGCCCCACCCGGACGAATCAAGGAAGTATAGTGCCGGAAACTCTCCAAATAGGCTTCTTTGGTGCCGTAAATGTCCAAATGGTCGGCATCAGTAGCAGTGACTACTGATATATAAGGTGAAAGCCAATGAAAAGAACGGTCAAACTCATCGGCTTCGATAACTATATATTCACTGGTATCGGACAACAGTAGATTAGTTCCGTAATTTTTTGAAATACCTCCCAGGAATGCGTTGCAACCGACATGGGATTGATGCAGCAAGTGGGCTGTCATGGTCGAAGTGGTCGTCTTGCCATGTGTGCCGGCTACACAAAGACCTTTTCCGGCATGGGTCAACATGCCGAGCACTTGCGAGCGTTTCTGTATCTCGAATCCGTTTTCACGGAAATAGGTAAACTCTTTATGTGTTTCGGGGATAGCGGGAGTATATACAACCAAAGTGCTTGACGCATCACGGAATGAGGCGGGTATTTGGTCTGTGCTATCTTCGTAGTGAATAGCTGCTCCTTCTTCTATCAACTTTTCCGTCAGTTCACTTGGAGTACGGTCATAGCCACCTACATTCTTGCCTTTTGACAAGAAGTAACGTACCAATGCACTCATACCGATGCCCCCGGCGCCGATAAAGTAAACTGATTTTAGTGTATTAACATTCATTTCTCTTTCTATAATCATCAGCCAATTCATAGACTTCGCGTGCAATGACATTTGCAGAGTCCGTAAAGGCCAGTTTTGCAATATTTGTACTTAAACTCTTTAGCAATTCAGGATGTTGGACGGTTTCAATCGCTTTATCCAACAAAGCTTCTTTGGCAGCGGCATCTTTTATATAGAGCGCCGCGTTTTTATTGACTAATGCCAATGCGTTTTTGGTTTGATGGTCTTCCGCTACGTTGGGAGAGGGTACCAGAATGACCGGTTTCTGCAATAGACAGAATTCAGAGATGGAACCGGCTCCGGCACGGCTGATAACCAAGTCCGCAGCACTGTATGCCGATGCCATATCACTAATGAAATCGGTAACATGAAGCATGGGCAGTTCTCCCGCTTTAGCTACGGCAGCGCGGGCTTCATCAATGTAAATCTTACCGGTTTGCCAGATGAATTGCACGCCCGATGTGCGTATCTTTTCAAGTCCTTCCATCACACAATGGTTGATGGTACGTGCACCGAGGCTTCCCCCTAGAATGAGAATGACCTTTTTTTCCGGGGAAAGTCCGAAAGAATGAATGGCTTCTTCGCGAGTGATAGCATGATTGAGCAACCCTTGGCGTACAGGATTACCGGTCAGTATGATTTTGTCTTTTTCAAAGAAACGCTCCATACCGTCATAGGCTACACATATCTTACAGGCTTTTTTTGCCAACAGCTTATTCGTAACTCCTGCATAAGAATTCTGTTCTTGCAACAGGGTGGGGATTCCCATCATTCCGGCTACCTTCAGTGTTGGGCCACTGGCATATCCACCGACTCCGACTGCTGCATGGGGACGGAACTCTTTAATAATTTTGCGCGCTTTCCACTGGCTCTTTGCCAGTTTGTAAAGGACGGATATATTTTTTAGCAAGTTCTTGCGGTCGAATCCGGCAACGGGTAAACCTTTGATTGGATAACCGGCAGCTGGAACACGATGCATCTCCATTCTGCCTTCGGCGCCTACGAACAGGATTTCCGCTTCGGGATGTTGTTCTTTTATGGCATTGGCAATGGATATGGCAGGGAAAATATGTCCGCCGGTTCCCCCTCCGCTGATGATAATTCTTAAATTCTCTTCCATTTCTTGCTCTATTTTGATGCAAAGTTATGAATAAACTCCTAATATGTTCAGTCTTAGACTGATTTATTGTCTTCGGAAGTTTCTGTTACTACTGTTTCGTCTGCCGAAATTGGTTCTGACACCTCCGAAAGTATATCTTCGTTCTCAAGTTTACCGGCAGCTTCGGTTGTTACCAGACCTCGTGCATGTTCCAGCAAAATCTGGGTAGCTGCTTGTAGCCTCACTTCGGCAGCAGTCTCTTCTTCCTGTTTCTTTTGTTCTTCTTTCTCTACTACATATCGGCTGACACTGAGAATCATGCCGATGTAGGCGCAGTTGATTAAAGTGGATGTACCTCCTTTGCTGATAAGAGGCAATGGCTGTCCCGTGACAGGGAAAAGACCTACTGCCACCATCATATTCAACATAGCCTGGGAGACTAGCAAAATGGCAATGCCCATGACAAGGAATGCAGGAAAAGCTTTTTCACTCTTTCGGGCTATCTTCCCGGCACGCATCAGTAACCAAATGTAGAGAATGACAACAAAGCCGCCTCCCAACAACCCAAGTTCTTCAATAACAATAGCAAAAATAAAATCGGAGAACGCCTGCGAAAGAAAATCTCGCTGGACACTGTTGCCCGGCATTTTTCCAATGATATTGCTGGAGGCAATGGCGATATTGGCATGGGCGATTTGAGCATCCTTGTCAATATCATATTTAGCAGCCGGAACAGCTTCTTTATCTTCGAAGAATCCTTTAATACGGTTCTGCCATGTCTCTACACGGTGCATCATCGGTACGTCACGGTATTGCTTTGCGGGTGTTACCATAATCATTCCCACAAATATGACGGCAATGACTCCTACAATGGAAGTCAGCTTGAGGAGTTGTTTCCATGGTACGCGTCCGATAATCATCATCAGAAAAACAACTCCAAAAAGTAACATGGCTGTTGAACCGTTCTCGGGAGCAATCAATATGAATACGATACCGGTAATCCACATAATATATTTGAATGCCTTCGGATTGGCACTGTCTTCTTCTTGAAACTTGGAAAGAATGAAAGCTGTGACGATGATAACAGCCATTTTAGCAAGCTCAGACGGTTGGAACTGGATGCCGAAAAAAGTCATCCATCGGGCTGCTCCGTTCACGCGGTCACCTGTAATAATACCCATTCCCATTACGAATACCAATAAAACTGCAGATATAGGCAATAAGAAGAAGGGAAGAACTCTAAACCACTTGCAGGGAATGTTATGCACCAATACCACAATGCAAGCACCCACCATTAGGATAACACTATGTTGAGTGATGGGACCCCAATGGTCTCCACTTTTGTAAGTAAGCGTACTGGCGGCGCTGAATACCTCTACAATGGAAATCAAACAAAGAAACAGGAAGATAATCCAGATTACTTTGTCGCCCTTGAATAAGTCTTTTATCAGGTCCATGCTATTTTATTTTCAGTTTATACGTTGGCTAAATTAATCAGGTTGCCTCTTTTACAATGCTCTTACGCATTCTTTAAACTGCTCCCCACGGTCTTCGTAACTCTTGAAGAGGTCGAAACTGGCACAACAAGGGCTCAACAATACAGTTTCACCTTTCTTTGCCATGCGATAGGCTGCATCCACAGCATCTTTCATACTCTGAACATCAGCTGTGGGAAGTCCGAATGAGTCGAAGAACTCATGCAGCTTTTCATTGTGTAACCCCATATAAATGAGCCCTACACATTTCTCTTTTACCAAATCGGCGATTTCATTGTAATCATTGCCTTTATCTTTTCCACCTAAAATCAGGACTGTTTTTGTCTTCATGCTTTGCAATGCATACCAGCAAGAGTTTACATTGGTGGCTTTTGAGTCATTGATATAGTCCACTCCTTTTACGCGGCATACTGTTTCCAGTCGGTGTTCCACTCCTTTGAAGTCTCCCAAGGCTTCGCGGATACATTCTTTGCGGATGCCGGCCAAGTTAGCGGAAATACCGGCAGCCATGGAGTTGAATAAATTATGAGTGCCGGTCAGGGCCAACTCTTCTTGCTCCATGTTGAAGGCAATCGGTCTGGTGAAGCATACCTTGTCTTTCTCAACATAGGCAGCTGCTCCGTCTTCTTTTTGCTCGGCAAAAGGATAGTAATGTCCGTGAATTCCATATTTATGGAGTTCACGCTGAATAATCGGATCGTCATTCCAGAAGATAAAGGCATCTTCGTCTGTCTGATTTTGTATGATGCGGAATTTTGCATCCACATAATTCTGCATTTCATGGTCATAACGGTCCAGATGGTCCGGGGTGATATTCATCAGCACCGCAATGTTGGCATGAAATTTATACATATTATCCAATTGGAAGCTGCTTAGCTCAATTACATAATAATCATAATTGTATTCAGCCACTTGAAAAGCAAGACTTTGCCCTATATTTCCAGCCAGACCGACATTCAGTCCTGCTTTTTTGAAGATATGATAAATAAGGGAAGTAGTGGTGGTCTTGCCATTACTGCCTGTAATACAAATCATTTTAGCGTTCGTATAACGTCCTGCAAACTCTATCTCAGAGATAACAGGTGTTCCTTGTGCTTTCAATTTCAAAATCATTGGGGCATCATTAGGGATACCGGGGCTTTTTATCACTTCATCAGCGTTTAGTATCAGCTCTTCGGTATGCTTTCCTTCTTCCCATGCAATGCCTCGTTCGTTTAGCATATCTTTGTATTTGTCCTTAATCATAGACATGTCTGAAACAAATGTCTCAAAACCTTGTTTCTTTGCCAGAACTGCTGCTCCCGCACCGCTTTCTCCGGCTCCTAATATGACAATTCTCTTAGCCATAATCAATCTTCGTTTATCTTATCTTTAATGTAATAATCGTAATTGCAGCCAGCACGATAGTAACAATCCAGAAACGTACTGTGATTTTAGATTCATGAAATACACTGCCGGGTTTTGTAAAGACATAGCTGCAATTAGGGTCTAGTTGTGCTAATGTAGTGCGGAAATGGTCATGGATAGGTGTACGCTTGAAAATACGTTGCACATGTCCTTTCTTTTTTCCACTCTTGAAATATCTCACTTGAAGAATAACCGATAAGTTTTCTATCAAGAAGATTCCGCAGAGGATAGGTATAAGCAATTCTTTGTGAATAATGATTGCAAATACCGCTATGATACCACCGATGGTCAAACTTCCCGTATCGCCCATGAATACTTGTGCCGGGAATGCATTATACCAAAGGAAACCAATGAGTGCACCAATAAATGCACATATAAATATAACCAGTTCTTCACTACCGGGAATATACATTATATTAAGGTATCCGGCATATTCGATGTGGCTGGATACATAGGCCAGAATGCCGAGCGTCAAACCTATGATAGCAGAGTTACCGGCTGCCATTCCATCCATGCCGTCATTTAGGTTGGCACCATTCGAGACGGCAGTTACAACAAAAATGGTTACTAAAACGAATAATATCCATCCGGCAGTTTGAGCATGCTCGCCTAGAAAGCCTACAAAATCAGCATAATCCAAGTTGTTGTTCTTAAAGAACGGTATGGTTGTTTTGGTGGATTTCTCATCATGGGTCTTATGAATCACTTCTACTATTTCTCCTTCTTTCTGTATTTCTACATTCTCACGGATAACCACATTGGGGCTTAGGTAGAGAGTTAACCCTACGATTAATCCTAACCCAACCTGGCCGATAATTTTAAATTTGCCATGCAAGCCTTCTTTATCTTTCCGGAAAACTTTGATATAGTCATCCAAGAATCCTAATGTGCCTAGCCAAACAGTAGTAATCAGCATCAATATCATATAAATGTTATCCAGTTTTCCCAATAAAAGACATGGAATGAGGATAGCCACAATAATAATAATCCCCCCCATCGTAGGAACGCCTACCTTCTTTACGTTAAAAGGGTCGATAGAGGCGTCGCGCTGGGTTTCTGTAATCTGTTTCCGTTTCAGCAAGTTGATGAAATATTCTCCGAAGATAGCGGATATCAACAACGAAAGTATGACAGCCATTAATGAACGGAATGATACATAGCCGAACATTCTGGCTCCGGGAAAATCACACTGCTCTAAAAATTTAAATAAATAATATAGCATCTCTTGTGGGTTTATTCATTAGCAAATATATCTTTCAATACCTCCTTATCATCAAAATGGTGCTTTACACCTTTTATTTCCTGATAGTTTTCATGCCCTTTTCCGGCAACCAGCACGACGTCTTTCGCTTGGACAAGCATACATGCCGTGCGAATGGCTTCTTTTCGGTCTGCTATGCTGATAACTTTACGCATATCGTCTTTGTCCAGTCCTGCAAGCATATCATTAATGATATCCTGCGGTTCTTCAAAACGGGGATTATCTGAAGTAATGATGACCCTGTCACTTTGCTTTGCTGCTTCTTGGGCCATTAAAGGACGCTTTCCCTTATCACGGTTACCGCCTGCGCCTACCACTGTAATCACTTTTCCTTTTCCGTTCAATACTTCGTGGATGGCATTCAACACATTTTCCAGTGCATCGGGAGTATGTGCATAATCAACGATGGCTGTATAGCCTTTGGGAGAACGCAAGGAATCAAAACGCCCGGCGACGGGGTGTAGTGTACTTAAAGCAAGAAGAACATCTTCTGGTTTCTTTCCCAGCAGACAGGCGGCACCATAAACGGCTAATAAATTGGAGGCGTTGAAACGTCCGATGAATTGTACGTTGACCTCTACATTATTAATGTCCAGCAACATTCCTTCAAATCCATCTTCAAGCACTTTGCCCTTAAAGTCACTGAGGCTGCGAAGAGAATAGGTGCTGACTTTCGCTTTGGTGTTCTGTGTCATAACCAAGCCGTTTTTATCGTCTAGATTGGTTAGGGCAAAAGCACTTTTCGACAAGCCGTCAAAGAATGCTTTCTTGGCTTTTAGATAATTCTCGACCGTTTTGTGATAATCCAGATGATCGCGCGTCAAATTGGTGAAAATAGCCCCGGCAAACTTTAAACCTCCAATCCGCTTTTGGGCAACAGAATGTGAACTGACTTCCATGAAGACATACTTGCAACCTTCGTCTGCCATACGGCCTAATAATTGGTTTAATGTAATGGGATCGGGAGTGGTATGGTCTGTAGGAATCGCCTCATTATCAATATAATTACAAACTGTGGATATTAAGCCAACCTTATAACCGAATTTACGGAACATATTATATAATAAGGTGGCAATGGTGGTTTTACCATTTGTTCCGGTCACACCTACCAATTCCAGTTGTGATGTCGGGTCACCATAAAAGGCAGTGGCCAGTTTCCCGACAATATCTTCTGTATCGCTTACCTTAATATAAGTGATGTTTTCGTTCAATGTTTCGGGAAGAGTCTCGCATACCACTGCAACAGCACCTTTTTCTATTGCTTTTGTGATATAAGCATGTCCGTCTGTCTGCGTACCTTTTACAGCTACAAACGCATGTCCCGGTTCAATAAGACGTGAGTCCATATTGATTCCTGAAATATCTTTGGCGGTATTGCCACTGATTTCGCTTACGGTTATACCTTTTATAATCTCTTCCAGTTTCATTTTTTTCTTCTATATTAATTTAATCGTAATTGTATGGTTTGTCCCTTGCGTATAGTATTGCCGGCCGGAATACTCTGCGACTTGACTTTACCCATTCCGTTTAGACGGGCTTTCAAGCCGACACTCTCCAATAGATAAACAGCATCTTTAGCGCCCATGCCGATTACGCTCGGTACTAGTTTATTATTTATTTCTTTTTTACTGAACATTACATTCTCTGGATTCGTCGTGACGTTTCCCCAGACCGGCTTGTCAATTGAATAGCTGTTTGATAGACCGGTGGTTCTTACATCAATCTGATTTAATACATAGTTTGCTGCTCCTATGTCTCCGTGTTTCACGTCAGGAACTAAGATGGAAGTTGAATCTTTCGCACCTTGTAAGTCCTGGGCAAGATGTTTGGCAAACACGCGTTCGGCTATATTGCGGAATACAGGACCGGCCATACCGCCTCCCGATGCCGGATAACCATTCTTTTGAATGGCCACGATACAACTGTATCGGGGAGCTTCGGAAGGGAAATAACCGCAGAAACTGACCAAATACTGGCGCATTCCGTTAGTGTATCCCGACCTTCCTTGAGATACTTGAGCGGTACCTGTTTTCCCGGATACATGGAACTGTTTGGAACCTGCTTGTCGGCCTAATCCCTCGCTAACTACCTTTTCAAGAATAACTTGTATCTCTTGAATTGTTTTGGGAGAAGCGATAGCTGGGTTAAGAACTTCGGTCGGAATTTCTTCTACTACTTGTCCGTCTTTCACGATTGCCTTGACAAATTTAGGTTTGACCAATACACCGTTGTTTGCTATAGCGTTATAAAACGTTACCGTACTGATGGGAGGAATCTGTGTCTCATATCCGATAGACATCCATGCCAATGCCGTCCGTGACCAGTTATTCTTGTTAGGCATGCGGATAAATGGGTCGCCTGCTCCCGGAATATCCAAATGGAGTGGAGACGCTATACCTAATTTATATAAACCTTGTACATACTTCTCAGGATGGTCGTGATAGTTTTGGTCTATTAACCGTGACACACCGATGTTGGAAGAGTACATTAACGTTTGCGTAGTGGTGATTACGCCATATCCTCCCCGATGCCAGTTATGGTCTTTCATGCGGGCACCATGCATGTTATAAACGCCGTTTCCGGTATCAATAGTTTGGTCGGGTGTTATTTTCCCATCTTCAAGAGCTACCATGATAGAGGCTGTTTTAAAAGTAGACCCGGGTTCCATCATATCCGAGACCGCATTATTGCGGATTTCCCTGTATACTCCATCCGCACATTTGGTCATATTCACAATCGCCTTGATTTCTCCGGTCTGTACTTCCATTAAAATGGCAACACCTACGGTTGCATTAATTTCTTTCAATTTATCGACCAATGCTTTTTCTGCGATATCTTGCATACCGACATCGATTGTCGTAATGATATCACATCCGTCGACAGGCGGTATGTCTACTATGTTCAGGTATTTGTTCATCACCTTTTGGCGGTGGGTAATACCTTCGCGTCCCTTCAATATAGAATCGTAAGAAAGCTCCAAACCATTCTTGGCACCTTGTTCAATGTCGGGATACATATCGCCTAATGTACGCATGGCTAATGAACCGAATGGTTTTTTGCGCTGGTTGAATGCCTGTTCGTGAAAGCCGCCCTTGTATTTGTTTAAGTTGAAGACCGGCAGACGTTTAGCCTCCTTATACTGTATGTAAGACACCCGTTTGGGATAAAGCAGATAATTGCGGCTTCCTTTCTTCCTACCTTTTAATATGTGAGATTTGAATTCCGCCTTGCTCTTATCCGGAAAAATCTGATGCAGGCCATCACAGATGGAGTCCATATAGAGCATAAGTAAGGAGTCCTTCAGGTGACCGCCGGCTTTGAAGTCCATATAGATTTTGTATTCCGGAAGACTGCTTGCCATTAACTGTCCATCAGAAGATATGATATTTCCTCGGGTTGGACGGACGGTTACGTTCTCTTTCACAAAACGGTCGGCTACATCTTTCCAATATTGCCGTTCGGCAAACATGATGACGCCGGCTTTGCAAATAATTGCAATACCTATCAATACCATCACCAGAATGATGAAGGAATAGCGGGTCATTATGCTTTTTTGATTCGGCATCATAATTTTAGTCTTTTTTTATCAGGTAAGGACGGTTGGTAGCCGTTTGTAAATGGCTCTCTTCCGTCGAAATATACTCTTCGATACGTGACTGACGGCTCTTTTCCATTAATTCGGATGAACGGGTAAGGGCGTCATATTTAATATCTACTAAATCTTTCTTTAACTTATCTATTTCAATCAGCTCCTGTTGGCTGCTGTAGCGGTTGTCGATGTACAACACCGTTAATATCATAATAAGGATAAGCAAACGGGTTTGTCTCTTAAAGAAATCGTTAGCTAGAATATCTCCTCCTAATATGCTGCGAATAGACATGTGTTTAGGAGAAGGAGCGGCATGCTCTTCCTTGGCCTGTTGTGTATTTTGCTTTTGTTCTTCTTCCATCTCGTTTATCTTTTTTCTGCGATTCTCAATTTGGCACTGCGTGAGCGGGGGTTGCGTTCCACTTCTTCGCTGTCGGCAACGATTACTTTGCTGTTTATCAGCTTGAATGGTGTTTGCACATTTCCGAAGAAATCTTGTTCCGTCTTCCCCTCTACATTGCCTGTCTTCATGATGTTCTTTACCATTCGGTCTTCCAGAGAATGATAGGTAATAACGACTAAACGTCCGCCCGGCTTCAGAGCTTCGGTAGCAGCATAAAGCATTTCCTTCAGGGCTTCCATCTCTTGATTGACCTCAATGCGTAGAGCTTGAAATACTTTAGCCAGTTCTTTCTTTTCGCGCTCACGGCCGAATAAAGGTTTAATGATTTCCAAAAAATCTCCGATGGTGACAATCTGTTTGACTGCACGCGCTTTTACGAGGACGGATGCCAGCTTGCGGCTGTTCTTCAATTCTCCATAAAGATAGAAAATGTCGGCAAGGCGTTCTTCGTCGTAGGTGTTTACCACATCGGCTGCTGTCATGCCGGCACGTTTGTTCATACGCATATCCAACTTTCCCTCAAAACGGAAGGAGAAACCGCGTTCCGAATCATCAAAATGGTGAGAAGAAACACCTAAGTCTGCTAAAATGGCATCTACACCTTCTACGCCATAATAACGAAGGAAATTATGTAAATAGCGGAAGTTGCTGCGCACAAATGTGAAACGCCGGTCGTTTACGATATTCTTCTCCGCATCTTCGTCCTGGTCAAAACTGAGCAAGCGTCCTGTATGGTCCAAACGATTCAGTATCTCTTTGGAATGGCCGCCACCACCGAATGTTACATCTACATAGATGCCTCCGGGCTGGATATTCATTCCGCTTACACTCTCGTCCAGCAGTACCGGTATGTGATATGTCTGTTCTGTTTCGCTCATTCTAATCCTTCATTATTGTTGTTTCCCATTATTTCTTCTAGCTCCTTGCCGAAATCTTCAGGCATCATGAACGGCTTGTCTGCAATTTCCTTTGCCCATATCTCGATTGTGTCATCCATCCCGATGAATCTGACTTCTTGCTGAATGCCTGCCAGTTTTAAATATCTTTTCGGGATGAGAAAACGTCCGTTGCCGTCCAGTGTGATGATTTCTACGTCCGACACGAATTGCCGGAATACCATTTGATGTTTGGAGTTCCAGCGGTTGAGCTTGCTGCGCAATTCGTTCATTTGCTCGTTCCATACACTTTCCGGGTATAAAACCAGGCAATCCTGATAGGTGTCTTTACGTAGAATCAGGCATTCTTCGGCCGCAGTTTGCAACTGCTTCCTGAATACAGCCGGAAAGAAAACCCTTCCTTTTGCATCTGTTTTTGCTTCCGAATTGCCAAGAAATCTCATCTTTACACCTTATTATATTATTCAGGTTGTAAAATTACACAATTCCCCACAATTCCCCACAATAAAACCAAGAAAATATTTCGAGAAGTTTTCAACAGGTTGTTAAAGGGGCTATGCGCTTGGTAAACAGGAACTTTAATTTTAATAATTTTCTTATAAAAAGGGCTGGAATCAGGTTGGTGCGGGAAGTGGAGAAAGCAACCGGATAATTGCACATTCGTTTTTAAACTGCGCAAAAACAGTGTGCTTTGTATTGTCTCAGACACAAAAACTCTTAATTTTTTTAGAGAAGGGCTCATTTTTCTGTCATAAATTGCCAATATAAAAAAAGATAAGTTACTTTTGCAATGAAAAGACGTTTGTAAAATGGCTGACGACTCTATATTTTTAATTGACATAGATAAGATTTTAAAGACGAAAGCTGGGAAGAAATCCAAATACATTCCTCGCTTTGTTACTTCATACTTGAAGCGTATTGTGCATCAAGATGAGTTGAACGTCTTTCTGCATGACTCCAAAGATAAAGTCGGAGTTGAATTTCTGGAAGCGTGTATGGAGTTCCTGGATGCTAAAGTGGAAATTAAAGGTCTGGAAAACTTGCCTAAAGAGGGTAAGTGTACCTTTGTGAGTAATCATCCGTTGGGAGGACAAGACGGTGTCGCTTTAGGATATATTCTTGGGAAGCACTATGACGGTAATGTTCGTTACTTGGTAAATGATTTGTTGATGAACCTGCACGGCTTGGCACCGTTGTGTATTCCTATCAATAAAACCGGTTCCCAATCCAGAGATTTCCCTAAAATGGTAGAAGCCGGTTTCGCTTCTGATAATCATATCATTATGTTTCCCGCCGGGCTATGTTCGCGTCGTCAGAATGGTGTGATAAGAGACTTGGAATGGAAAAAGACGTTCGTAACCAAGAGCGTGGAGACGCAACGCGATGTAGTACCTCTGCATTTTGAAGGACGAAACTCGGATTTTTTCTATAATCTGGCCAACTTATGTAAATTCGTAGGTATCAAGTTTAACATTGCTATGCTTTATCTGGCTGATGAAATGCTGAAGAACCGGCATAAAACTTTTACCTTGACCATTGGTAAACCCATCCCCTGGCAAACTTTTGATAAGTCTAAAACTCCTGCACAATGGGCGCAGTTTGTAAAGGACGTTGTCTATAAACTATAACAGACAAAGGAGAGAGAAATATATATGGAAGAGATTATTGCACCAATTAACAAAGAAATTCTAAAGGCGGAATTAACAGAGGATAAGCGCCTTAGATTTACTAATAAGAGTCATAATGAGATTTATGTCATAACCCATCAGGATTCCCCCAATGTAATGAAGGAAATCGGGCGTTTGCGCGAGATTGCTTTCCGTGCTGCGGGAGGAGGTACCGGGAAATCAATGGATATTGATGAATATGACATTATGGAGAATCCCTATAAGCAGTTGGTGGTATGGAATCCGGAAGCTGAAGAAATATTGGGCGGTTATCGTTATCTGTTAGGCGATGAGGCTCAATTTGACGAACATGGCAAGCCGCTCTTGGCAACAGCTCATATGTTTAATTTCTCCGAAACATTCTTGAAAGAATACTTGCCTTATACTGTCGAACTCGGACGTTCGTTTGTGACGCTGGAGTATCAGTCGACACGTGCCGGCTCAAAGGGCTTGTTTGCTCTCGATAATTTATGGGATGGCTTGGGAGCCTTGACGGTTATCAAGCCGAATGTGAAATACTTCTTTGGCAAGATGACAATGTATCCCAGTTATCACCGTCAGGGACGTGATATGATTCTTTACTTCCTCAACAAGCATTTTGGCGATAAGGATAAACTTATTACTCCGATGAAATCGTTGGAAATTGAAACAGACCCGGAACTGCTGAAGAACTTGTTCTGTTATGAATCTTTCAAGGAAGATTATAAGGTGCTTAATACTGAGGTGCGTAAGTTGGGGTATAACATTCCTCCATTGGTAAATGCATATATGAGTTTGTCTCCGACAATGCGCATGTTTGGTACAGCTATCAATTATGGATTTGGTGATGTGGAAGAGACAGGTATCTTGATTGCTGTCAATGAAATATTGGAAGACAAACGTGTGCGCCATATTGAGTCTTTTGTGAAGCAGCATCCTGAGTCATTGAAGATAACTTCCGGAGCACATCCTATTTTAGCTAAATAATTGTATATACATAGAAAGAGGCCGTGAGGCTGGACAAGCAATTGCCGGAAGGCGGTTGAAATATTCGGGCAGGTATAAACTTGCCCGAATGTTTTTTAGGGATAGCCGATGTCATTCTTCTCCGATACATTAAAATCACTTAGAAACAGCATGATGATATAGTAAGTTGTACCTGCTTATGCCTTCACGCTCTCATTCTTTCCTTCTTTTATTGATGAGCGTAAAATATTCATTAACCACGGCCGTGGTTAACTTTAACCACAGTCGTGACTAAGTCTAACCACGCTCGTGAGCAGGCTTAACCACCACCGTGGTTAAGCAAATACAATAGGAGCTTATACAGCAGGCAGACTGTTGCCTTTTATTTTGCGATAAAGGTCGAGCGCGTACACGTCGGTCATTCCGGATATATAATCGAGTACAGCCTGTATCTTTTCGTACAGAGTTGGGGCATTCACATTGTATTGGCTTGACATACGGTTGATTAGCAGTTGTGAATAAGCCTTTTCGGGCGTACGGACTGCATTAATCATCAAATCGATTAGCGTACTGATTACCCTGAAACCGGCAAGTTCTATATCCAGTACGTCGCTGGAACGATAGATTTTATGAAAAGCAATCTCCGAACAATGCTGGTATGCCTCCTTTAAAGGAGAATCGATATGCTTGATGAGTGCCCCCTCAAACTCTCCCGCGAGGATGTCTTCTTCATGCTCGATGAAGACTCGGGTGCATTCTTTTATCAATGCTCCGATAACTGAAGAACGAAGATATGCAATCTGTTCATTAACGTCTGTTACGATTTGGCAAACCTCTTCTATTCGCTGCTTCCTTTTGTCATCAAAGAACAAACTATATAATTCCTTCGTCTCGGCATGAGTCAGTAGCTTTAGTTTGTGAGCGTCTTCTATATCCATCATTTGATAGCAGATGTCATCTGCAGCTTCTACCAGATAAACCAGCGGATGGCGGGCGTATTTCAATGGTTCTCCTTCTTTGCTTACTTGGATGATGCCCAATTCGGTTGCTATTTTCTGAAAGTCGGCCTCTTCGCTCAGGAAGAAACCGAACTTTGATTTCTTTCCTGCCAAACGCGAAGAAAAAGGATATTTTACGATGGAAGCAAGGGTTGAATAGGTCATCACAAAGCCGCCTTTCCGCCTTCCTTCAAATTGATGGGTTAATAACCGGAAAGCGTTCGCGTTTCCTTCAAAATGTATTAGGTCATCCCATTCCATCGATGAAAGCTCTTCTTTTAATGCTATTCCTTTCCCTTCTGAAAAATAGGTCGAGATAGCTTTTTCTCCCGAATGTCCGAAAGGCGGATTGCCTAAGTCGTGTGCCAGACAAGCGGCCGATACAATGGAACCTATTTCTGATAGATGTGAATCTGCCAGTTCGGGATGTTTCTTCAATAACCGGCTGGCTACATCATTCCCCAAAGAGCGTCCTACGCACGACACTTCCAGACTGTGTGTCAGTCGGTTGTGCACGAATATGCTTCCGGGTAATGGAAATACCTGCGTCTTGTTTTGCAAACGACGGAAAGGAGCGGAGAAAATCAGTCGGTCGTAGTCACGTTGAAACTCGGAGCGGTCGTCTTTCCGTGCTTCGTGCAGCTCTTCCAGTCCGAAGCGTTTATTTGATATTAATTGTTTCCAGTTCATAATTCGGGGTTTATATGTTTGCAAAAGTATAAAATCTCCGTTTAAAAAACTGTAAACGCTTAGATAAATCCATTGAATTGTGTAGATTTGCATCTTATTAGATAAGTTAATTTTGAAAATGAAAGTACAGGTAATCAATAAATCAAAGCATCAGCTTCCCCAATATGCTACCGGGCAATCGGCGGGAATGGATATCCGCGCTAATTTGGACGAACCGATTGTATTAAAACCTTTGCAGCGTTGTCTTGTTCCGACAGGATTGTATATTGCCCTTCCCAAAGGGTTTGAGGCGCAAATCCGTCCACGCAGTGGCTTGGCTATCAAGAAAGGTATTGGCGTATTAAATTCTCCCGGCACTATCGATGCCGATTATCGGGGAGAGATTTGTATTATCCTGATAAACCTTTCGGCGGAAGATTTTACGATAGAAGACGGAGAGCGGATTGCACAGATGGTCATTGCCCGTCATGAACAGGCCGAATGGCAGGAAGTGGAAGTCTTGGATGAAACAGAACGTGGTGCCGGAGGCTTTGGACATACCGGTAAAAACTAGAATAAAGTAATGAATAATAAACAAACAACTAAAAGATATCTGCCGTTATTATTATGGCTTTGCCTTGTGGCTCTGCTCATGTCGTGCGGAACCATGCGGAAAGAGACTGCTTCTTCCAAAAAGAAATTGCTGGCGGAAGAGCAGAGGGATCCGTTGACACCTGAGCAACGCCGTAAATACGATTATTTTTTCTTGGAAGCACTCCGCATGAAGGAAAAAGGAGACCTTGACGCTGCTTTTGAAATGTATAGCCATTGCCTGGATATCTATCCTCAGGGAGCGGCAACTCTATACGAGATTGCCAAATTCTATATGTTCCTCAATCAGCCCGATAAAGGCGAAAAGGCGTTGAAGGATGCGGTGGCATCCGATCCCAATAACTATTGGTATAATCAGACACTCGCTGCGTATTATCAGAATAAGGGGGAGGCGGCAAAAGCAATTTATGTATACGAAGATATGGTCAGCCATTTTCCCAAACGACTGGAACCATTGATGTCGTTGGTGGACCTTTATACCCGCACTAAAGATTATCAGCAAGTAATCAATACATTGAACCGTTTGGAGGAACGCGACGGAAAATCCGAGGCCATCAGTATGGAGAAATTCCGTATGTATCTGGCGATGGATAATGACGAACAGGCGTTTACCGAAATAGAGAACCTGGCGAAAGAATATCCTTATGATATGCGTTACCTCACTATCTTGGGGGATGTCTATATGAATAACGGAAAGGAGGAAGAGGCACATTCTATTTTTCAAAAAGTACTGAAAGAAGAACCGGGCTATGCTCCTGCCATGCTGTCTATGGCTACTTATTACGAGAAGAAGGGACAAGATAGTTTGTATCAAGCTCAGTTGGACTCTATTCTGTTGAATGACAGGGTGGAAAGCAATACCAAGATGAATATCATGCGCCAGCTCATCCTCCGTTCGGAACAGACTGACAAGGACAGCACCAAGATAGCCGGTTTGTTTAATTCCATACTCGAAAGAAAGCAGGAAAATGCGGATATTGCTATGTTGGCAGCTCAATATTTCCTGACTAAGAAGATGGATAAGGAATCTGTTCCCGTTCTTCATAAAGTGCTTGAGGCAGATCCCGAAAATATTCCTGCCCGCTTGCAGCTCTTGAGCTTTGCCATTCGCGAGCAAGATATGGATGAAGTGATAGCACTCTGTACTCCGGCATTGGAGTATACTCCCGAAACATTGGAGTTTTATTATTATCTGGGACTGGCTTATCACCAGAAAGACCAGCCCGACGAGGCGCTTGAAGTCTTTAAGAAAGGGGTGAATCAGGTAAATGAGAAGAGTGATAAGAATATTGTATCAGACTTCTATGCCATCATGGGAGATTTATATCATATCAAGAAAATGAATGTCGAGGCTTATGCTGCTTATGATTCCGCTTTGGTATATAAGGAAGATAATATCGGCGCCCTCAACAATTACGCTTATTATCTGTCGGTAGAGCGCAAGCATTTGGATAAAGCGGAAGAAATGAGTTATCGTACTGTCAAGGCTGAGCCGACAAACGGAACTTATCTCGATACATACGCTTGGATACTTTTTGAGAAAGGAAAGTATGCCGAGGCTCGCATTTACATTGACCAGGCCATGCAAAACGATGGAGACAAGAGCTCGGTAGTGGTGGAACATTGCGGAGACATCTATTATATGGGCGGTGAAAAGAAAAAGGCGTTGGAGTATTGGCGACAAGCCGAGAAACTTGCCAACGAGCCACCCCGAGAAGGCAGTGAGCCGCGCGATGAGAAAGAATTGAAACTATTGAAGAAGAAGATTGCACAAAAGAAATATTTTGCAGAATGATGAAGCGTATCTATATTTATTTGTTCGGAGCCGTATTGTTGACACTCGTTTCTTCCTGTTCTTCTACCAAGAGCATGAAAAAGAGTGTGTCTATCGGTAATCTTTCGGAAACGGAGTATATGACTGAGGTTCTCAACCGTGCGCCGGCATGGGATGCTTTGACGGCAAAGATGTCAATGGCTGTCGACTTGAACGGAAAGGGAGCTACCAAGGTAAACGGCACTATCCGCATGAAACGCGACGAAGTGATACAGTTGTCTCTCACGGCTCCGCTCATCGGTTTCGAAGTGGTACGTGCCGAAATCTCTCCCGATGGGATATTGGTGATGGACCGCATGAACAAGCGTTATGTGCAAGTTTCGTTTGCAGAACTTAAAGGATTGGCAAAGGCGGACTTGGACTTTCACTCCCTGCAGGCATTGTTTCTGAACGAAATCTTCCTTCCCGGCAAGAAAACATTGTCGGCTCGCGATATTTCGGCGTTCACTGTTCATCCCGAAAATGAGAATGCCGTGCTGCTGGAAGTGAAAAATGGAAAGAAGTTTGCTTATCGTTTTCGTACCACAGCCAATGAAGGGCTGTTGAAAGAAAGTCATATCAGACTGGCCGGCACTTCTTATGGATTGCGTTGGAAGTATGATGAGTTCCGTTCGTTGGAGAAAAAGCAGTTCCCGAGTCGCATGCTTGTCTCTTTTGAAGGAGGAAAGAAGCCTGTCACGGCCACTTTCGACCTTTCCCGCCTGTCCACCAACAGTGACTGGGACACTCATACCGACGTGCCCAAGAAATATGATAAAGTTGAATTGCAGGATTTGCTCAAACAGCTCATTAAAAAATGAAACGTATCTTCTTACTATGTATCGCCTGTTGTTTTCTGAGTGCACTGTCGGCGCAGAGTACCCGGAAGATTAGGGAGCTGGAAAACAAACGGAAAGAATTACATCAGCAGATTGCCGAGTCAGAGACTTTACTGCAGTCTACCAAGAAAGATGTGAAAAGCCAATTGGAGAATCTGGCTCTGCTCACCGGACAGATAGAAGAACGTAGAAGATATATCCATACCATCGAAGCGGATGTAAATACATTGGCAAAGGAAATTACAACTTTGCAACGCCAGTTGACTGCTTTGCAGCGCGACTTGAAGGAGAAAAAGAAGAAATACGAGGCGTCTGTGCAATATATGTACCGCAACAAGTCTGTGCAAGAGAAATTGATGTTTATCTTTTCGGCCGAAAACCTGAGTCAAACGTACCGTCGTATGCGTTATGTACAGGAGTATGCTGACTATCAGCGTCTTCAAGGACTTGAAATAGAACGTAAACAGCGCCAGGTGATATCAAAGAAAAAAGAACTGGAACAAACCCGCAAAGCAAAAGAAAACCTTTTAAAGCAAGGGGAGGCAGAGAAAGCTAAGCTTGAAATTCAGGAAAAAGACCGTCAGACACTTTTGGCTAACCTTAAGAAGAAGCAGAAAGGAATACAGAATGAAATATCCAAGAAGAAACGCTCTGCACAACAATTGAATGCACAGATAGACCGATTGATAGAGATTGAAATAGAAAAGGCTCGTAAACGTGCTGAAGAAGAGGCTCGCCGTAAGGCTGCCGCTGAAGCTGCTGCACAGAAGGCTGCCGCGGCAAAAGTTGCCGAAGCGAATAAAAAGAGTGGTGAAGGAACCGCCTCTACTTCAAAATCGGATGCCAAAGCTCCCGAAAGAAAGGCTGCACCGGTGGAGAAATTTAATTTGAATAATGAGGACCGCCAGTTGTCGGGCAGTTTTGAACGCAATCGCGGAATATTGCCGATACCGGTTACTGGGCCGTATGTCATCGTGAGTCATTACGGACAATATGCCGTAGACGGACTCCGTAATGTGAAGTTGGATAATAAAGGAATTGATATTAAAGGTAAGCCGGGAGCAAAAGCACGTGCAATCTTTGATGGAGAAGTTTCTGCCATATTCCAGTACAACGGATTGAATAATATTTTGGTGCGGCATGGCAATTATATATCGGTTTATTGTAATCTGTCTTCCGTGGCTGTATCTAAAGGAAGTAAAGTAAGTACGAGAACTATCCTTGGAACGATTCATACCGATAGCTCAGGCAATGCGGTGCTTCATTTCCAGCTGCGTAAAGAGACGGCGAAGTTGAACCCCGAACTTTGGTTGGGAAGGTAGCTTTCTTCTGTTGTCGTTTTCATACAAAGTTCCCATGAATAGGGGCTTTTAGCTTCGTTGTTGAGAGGTGATTATATCAACTATTCTGACAGATGAAAGTGTTGGCTCTCATCCTCTTTCCAAAAGGGGGGTGTGTCAAAACGTGGATAATGCTGTCGTTTCGTTCGTAGGGGCGAGGTTCGCTCGCCCGAAAACAGTTTACTTTGTGTCTTCGGGCAGGCAAACCCTGCCCCTACAGCTGACGATTGGATAGGCTGGTTTAGTTTTGACACACTCCCCTTTTGTGACTGTCTGTGGAGCATAAGCTTTTCGCCTCCGATAAACAATTCATATTCCTATCGAGTATCCTTAATATTAAAATGTTAAACAAATTTTCTTGCTAAAAGATTGTTTTCTGATAAAAAATGTATAGCTTTGTCTATCTGCTTCTAGTTGTTAAGATGAACTGTGCAGAATTTATAAAAATGATATGTAATACTATGACTCACTGGGTACCTATAAAAGATATATCCGAAAAATATCAAATAGATCAAAATTGTATTTGTAATTTGATTGTGCGGAAAGCTGTCGCTTCGTCTAAAATCGGGAGAAAGATTAGGCTGATAGACGAGGACTCATTTATTTCCTATTTGGATATGCATAAACAGATAGAAAATAAAAAGGAAATCATTAAGGAGTTGAGTGATACTGACAGAATGTTGGAGGCCGAATTAAGGGCTTGCAGTGAGACCCATGCTGCTTTTGAAGTACAACACAGAGTCTTGTGCCGTTTTTATCGGGCATTTGTGCAGGCTTTTTCCCTGTTTATCAGAAATGAGGAAGAACGCGATATCTTTTTGCTGCTCAGTATGGGTGAACGGCTGGATTTGGTTGCATCAAAATATTCTCATTCCATTCGAACGACATTGAGAATATACAAGAATACCGTTGAGCGTGTTAGTAAGAAGAGCTTTAACTTTATAGAAGAACAGCGGACCAATGTGACAAGACTGGAACAACTAAATCGGAATATGAGGGAAGTGTATCTCGGGTTGAGAAGAGGAAAAATACGGAGACGAGTGATACATGATTCTGAATTGAACGAAAAGGAGCAGGAGGGTACTGAAGTGATGAGGTTGACGAAGCAAAATAAGAAACTTCAGTATGAATTGTCAAAAGAGAGGGATATGGCTAAAATGTTGCGGTTCAGATTGTGTGACTGCGAGAAAGAGAAAGAACAGAAAGCGGAACAGATAAAGGAAATTCAGCAGCAGGGACAGGAACAGCAACAGCAACGGGAAGTGGAGCTGTGGTTGAAGCAGAAGCAAAAGCACGAAGAACGGCTATGGATGGAAGAACTGACGAAAGAAAAGTTCTTGCTGGAGGTACAGTTGGAGCAGGAGAAGGTGCGGGTAAACGATATGCAAATGAAGTTGACCGATGCAGAAAGTGCTTTGGTTGATTGGCAAGGGAGATACTATAAAATGTGGGACAAGCATCAGAAATATGTTGCTAAAGTGGAAGCCGGCTATTTTGTACCGGGAATGAAGCATTTGATAAAGAATCTAAAAAGCTGGTGTAAGGAGTATTTCATCCCTATAATTCTGTTTATAATGCTGGTTGTGTGGATGATAGTATTTCTTCCTTCTTTGTTTTAACTGGCAGCATGGAATCCTCGGAGGAGGTGTGTCCAACGTTTTTTCTGTCATTCTGTAGCGAAGAGTCTGTTGGCATAAAGATGCGTGCATCCGGATTCTTCACATTGAACAGAATGACAAAAGGAGAAGACTGTTGAGGCTTTCGGTTTTTTTTGAAATGTGCACGAAGGCATTCTTGTGCTATTGTATCACCAGTCCGTCCAACAACTCGATATACAGCCCGATAGCTTCTTCTATTTCAGATACCATGATATATTCATCGGCCGTGTGAGAACGTGACGACTTGCCTGGTCCCATTTTTACCGATGGGAATTTCATCAAAGCCTGATCAGACAAAGTGGGAGAACCGAAAGGAACACGTCCCAACTGAACAGCGCGTCTGACAAACGGGTGTCCTGCATCAATGTGAGATGAATTCAGACGGAACGAACGCGCTTTGGCTTCACTCTTGATGTGAGTGCTGATTTCGTGGAATAATTCCTCATTGGAATAACACTCATTGCTGCGGATATCTACCACAAATGTGCAGATATCGGGAATAACATTATGTTGGGTTCCGGCGTTAATCTGGGTAACGCTCATCTTTACCGGTCCCAATAAAGAGGATTCTTTCGGGAAACGATAGTCGCGGAACCATTGGATGTCTTCCAATACCTTATATATAGCATTGTCACCCTCATTGCGTGCCGCGTGTCCTGCTTTTCCATGAGCCGTTACATCGAGCACCATCAAGCCTTTCTCGGCTATGGCGGGTTGCATCTCTGTCGGTTCTCCTACAATGCCCAGTGTGATGGGTGGAAGTTGGGACAACACACTTTCGATGCCGTTCTTACCCGACACTTCTTCCTCGCATGAAGCCAGAAAGATAAGGTTGTAAGCCTGTTCGGTAGTAGACAAATGGCGGTAGACTTGAAACAAAGATACTACACTGGCACCTGCATCGTTGCTACCCAGCCCGTAAATCTTTCCGTTTTCTGCTTTTGGAGTGAAAGGATGTTTGCGCCAGCCGTTCACCGGTTTTACCGTATCGATGTGTGAATTGAGCAAAATGGTAGGTTTGTTCAAGTCAAACATGGGGCTGATGCACCAAATGTTGTTTCCCGAACGGCCTGTCATGATACCGGTCTCTTCGATATAGTTTTGAAGAAAATCGGCGGCAGCTTCCTCTTCCCTGCTTAGAGAGGGGATACCTATCAGTGAATTCAGCAATGTGGTTGCCTCTGAAGTGTAATATGCTACGTCAATCATATAGATTTTATAATTATTGTGGGGCAAAGATACGATTTTTGCTCGGTAAAGTATGCTTGGAAGTGACGATAATTAAGTTATGTATGCAACTAATTTTAAAGATGGGATTCTTGTAACTCTTTGACTGGTTGGTAAAATTAATACCTATTTATGATGGATAATTCCAAATTAAACGATAACTTTGCCGCGTATTTAAAATAATTTATAATGAGCAATTCCCAATTATCTGTCCTGATTCAACGTCAGGCTGAGAAATATGGCGACCGTGTAGCCCTGAAATATCGTGATTATGACACTGAAACTTGGATTCCAGTTTCATGGAAGCAGTTTGCCGAAACGGTGACAACGACTTCCAACGCACTTCTTGAGTTAGGTGTGGGGGTACAAGAAAATATTGGTGTCTTTTCTCAAAATAAGCCCGAATGTCTTTATGTGGATTTTGGTGCCTTTGGCGTTCGTGCAGTAACTATTCCTTTTTATGCCACAAGTTCGGAAGCCCAAGTGCTTTATATGCTGGGTGATGCGGATATACATTATCTTTTTGTAGGCGAACAGTTACAGTATGATGTGGCTTTTCGGGTGATGTCGCTTGGCACACAGTTGAAGCAGATTATTATTTTTGATAAGGATGTGAAACGCGACGAACGTGACACTTCCTCGATTTACTTTGACGAATTCCTGAAGTTGGGCAAAGCTCATCAGCATCAGGCGGAAGTGGACAAACGTATTGCCGAATCGGGCAATGGGGATATTGCCAATATCCTTTATACCAGTGGAACGACTGGCGACAGTAAGGGAGTGATGTTGCATCATTCTTGTTATGAAGGAGCTATCAAAGCACACAATGAACGTTTCCCGCAATTGAGTGATCAAGAAGTGGTGATGAATTTCTTACCTTTTACTCATGTGTTTGAGCGTGCCTGGAGTTATTGGTGTATTTCAATGGGATGCCAGTTGGCTGTCAATTTGCGTCCGGTGGATATTCAGAAGACCATCAAGGAGATTCGCCCGACGGCCATGTGCAGTGTTCCTCGTTTTTGGGAGAAAGTGTATTCTGGGGTTCAGGAGAAAATCAATGAGACAACTGGGCTGAAGAAGAAACTAATGCTGGATGCATTGAAAGTGGGCCGTGAGCATAATATAGAATATGTATGTAAGGGACTTACACCTCCGGCTTTGCTTCATATGAAATATAAATTTTATGAGAAGACCATTTATAGCTTGTTGAAGAAAACTATCGGTATTGAGAATGGTCGTTTCTTTCCGACTGCTGGGGCAGCCATTCCACCTGCTGTTCAGGAATTTATATTGTCGGTAGGTATTAATATGGTGGCGGGATATGGATTGACCGAGTCAACTGCAACCGTGTCTTGTGAAAATGACTTTGATCATGTGGTAGGTTCCGTAGGACGTATTATGCCGCATGTGGAAGTGAAAATCGGCGAAAATAATGAGATATTGCTCCGTGGTGTCGGCATTACGCATGGGTATTATAAGAAAGAAGCGGCAACAAAAGCTGCCTTTACCGAAGACGGATGGTTCCATACCGGTGATGCCGGTTATATTAAAGACGGACATTTGTTCCTGACCGAACGTATCAAGGATTTGTTTAAGACCTCAAACGGAAAATATATCGCTCCTCAAGCCATCGAAGCTAAGTTGGTGGTAGACCGTTATATCGATCAGATTTCTATTATAGCAGATGAACGCAAGTTTGTTTCGGCTTTAATCATCCCGGAATATAAACTGGTGAAGGATTATGCCGAAAAGAAAGGCATCAAGTATGCTTCTATGGAAGAACTGCTGCAGAATCGACAGATTATCGATTTGTTTAAGGAACGGATTGATACGCTTCAACAGCAATTTGCACATTATGAACAAATTAAACGTTTCACCTTGTTGCCTCATCCTTTTAGTATGGAACGCGGCGAACTGACTAATACGTTGAAGATTAAGCGTAATGTGTTGAATAAGAATTATGCTGCCGAAATAGAGAAGATGTACGAAGAATAAAGAATTTGATTCACCTGTATTTTAGGCACGGATTGTACGGAATGCATTGTTCTTTCATTAAAAACAGTGAAATCCGTGTAATCGGTGCCTAAATTGTTATATCTTTGCAACTTAAAAGAAAAAATCCTCAAAATGATAACAATAGAGCAACTGAAAGACGTAAAAGAACGTACCGCTGCCCTCGAAAGATACTTGGACATTGAGAATAAACTGGTTCAGGTGGAAGAAGAACAGCTGCGTACACAAGCGCCCGGATTTTGGGATGATGCCAAGAAAGCTGAGGCACAAATGAAGAAAGTAAAAGAGATTCAGAAATGGATTGACGGATACCGTGAGGTAAAGACTTTGTCGGACGAATTGGAATTGTCTTTTGATTTCTTTAAAGATGACTTGGTGACCGAGGAAGAAGTGGATGCCGCTTATTCTAAAGCAATCACTGCTGTAGAATCTTTGGAGTTGAAAAATATGCTTCGTCAGGAAGCCGATCAGATGGATTGTGTCTTGAAAATCAATTCGGGAGCCGGAGGCACCGAAAGTCAGGACTGGGCATCCATGTTGATGCGTATGTATATGCGTTGGGCCGAGACAAATGGTTATAAATTAAGTATTGCCAATCTTCAGGAAGGGGATGAGGCCGGTATCAAGGCTGTGACTATGAACATTGAAGGTAGTTTTGCTTATGGTTATCTAAAGGGTGAGAATGGTGTGCATCGTTTGGTGCGTGTTTCTCCTTATAATGCTCAGGGTAAACGTATGACGTCTTTCGCTTCTGTATTTGTGACTCCGTTGGTGGATGACAGTATTGAGGTAAATATTGAACCGGCACGTATGAGTTGGGATACCTTCCGAAGTGGTGGAGCCGGCGGACAGAACGTAAATAAGGTAGAATCCGGTGTACGTTTGCGTTATCAGTATAAAGATCCTTATACGGGCGAAGAAGAAGAAATCTTGATTGAAAATACCGAGACTCGTGACCAGCCGAAGAATAAGGAGAATGCAATGCGTCAGTTGCGCTCTATTCTTTATGATAAGGAGCTGCAGCATCGCATGGAAGAGCAGGCCAAGGTAGAAGCCGGAAAGAAGAAGATAGAGTGGGGGTCACAGATTAGAAGCTATGTGTTTGATGACCGTCGTGTGAAAGACCACCGTACCAATTATCAGACATCGGATGTAAATGGTGTGATGGATGGAAAAATTGACGACTTTATTAAAGCGTACCTCATGGAGTTCTCGGGATCGGAGAATGTGTAAAAAGTAAGTAAATTATTTGTTTTCTCCCGGAAACTTTGTACTTTTGAAGACTTCAAAAGAGAAAGTTTAACCTTAAAATAAAATACTTATGGGAAAGAATAAGAAAGCTAATCATAGCAAGCGTGAAGAGGAGAAAGCAAATAAAGTAGTAAAAGGCATATTTATTGGTTTGATAGTATTGGCTCTGATTACTATGGTGGGCTATGCTGTTTATGGATAAGGCCGCAAGAAATAAGTGAAGTCCTGCCGGAAAAATCCGTGCAGGACTTTTTTATTATGTTAATCTGAAAATAAGATGGCACAGGAAATAGAACGAAAATTTTTAGTTATTGATGATAGTTATAAGCAGGAAGCGTACTCTCAAAGCCGCATTATGCAAGGATACATTTGTAGTGCCCGCGGACGTACGGTGCGTGTTCGTATCCGGGGCGATAAGGGGTATCTTACTATAAAGGGGGCTTCTAATGCCTCTGGTACCAGCCGATATGAATGGGAGAAAGAAATATCCCTGCAAGAAGCGGAGGAATTAATGAAACTGTGTGAACCGGGAGTGATAGACAAGACTCGTTATCTGGTAAAAAGCGGAAAGCATACATTTGAGGTAGATGAATTTTATGGTGATAATGAGGGGCTTGTTGTTGCAGAAGTAGAATTGGAGTATGAGAACGAATCGTATGAAAAGCCTCATTTCATCGGGAAAGAAGTGACTGGTGATGTCCGTTATTATAACTCATTTCTTATGAAAGACCCATTTTGTAGATGGAAAATATTATAGTTTATTTAACGCAATAAAAGTAACTACATATTATAGTTTGCCTATATTTGCACCAAACAAACACTTTTTTAATATATGAAAGACAATATTCTATGCATCTTTATCATGCTCTTGGTCAGTGTGACATTTAATGCAAACGCTCAAAAAAGTCCTCAAGGGCAGTTCTCAGTAAAAGGAGTTTTAGTAGATTCTTTATCAAATGAAGGAGAACCTTATTCAACCATTCGTATTTCATTGAAGAGCAATCCGGCCAAACCGGTAAAATTGGCTGTGACAGACACGAATGGAAAGTTTAGTGAACGTCTCGTTTCTCCGGGTACTTACCTGATTAGTTTTTCTTCTGTCGGCAAGCGGACGGTACAGAAAGAATTCACAGTGTCTGATACAAAAAAAGTAGCCGACTTAGGTCAGGTTCAGATGGCGGAAGCAACCGAAATGCTGAAAGGGGTGGAAGTGGTCGCTCAGAAACCACTTGTGAAAGCCGAAATCGATAAGGTTACTTATAGCATTGAAGATGACCCGGATTCAAAAACGAATTCTACCCTCGAAATGCTCCGCAAAGTACCTCTGGTAACTGTAGACGGAGAAGATAAAATTCAGGTGAACGGAAGCAGCAACTTTAAAGTGCATGTAAACGGTAAGCCGAATAGTATGATGAGTAATAATCCCACTGAAGTATTGAAGAGTTTGCCGGCTAACTCTGTCAAGTCTATTGAAGTAATTACTGACCCGGGCGCAAAATATGATGCGGAAGGTGTCGGTGGTATCTTGAATATCATTACTACCGGTGGCGGAATGGAAGGTTATACGGTTACGCTGAATGGTGGTGTCAGCAATCGCGGTTATAATGCCAGCGGATATGGAACGGTTCAGATAGGTAAATTCACCGTTACCGGAAATTATGCTTATAATCATAATACCAGTCCGCGTTCTTATAGCGAGAGTGGTCGTGAAGACTTCACTTCGGATGACTATAAGTATTTGAGTTCGGAAAGTTCTTCCAAGCACAAAGGAAATTTCCAATATGGCAGTATGGAAGGTAGTTATGAGATTGATACTCTGAATCTTATCACTTTCTCTATGAATATGTTTGGAGGTAAGTTTAAAAACAATGGTAGAGGAAGTACAAATATGCTGAACGCCCAAAGGGAACATGCCTACAGTTATAATACGTTGAGCCGCAATGAGTCGGAATGGGCTAGCCTGGGCCTCAATTTCGACTATCAGCGTTCTTTTAAGAAAAAAGGAGAATATCTGACTTTCTCATACCGTTATAACGGTTCTCCCGATAATAGCGAAGCTTATACGGAATATGAAGACGTGAAGGACTATCCTTACAGCATGGACTATTTGAGAGACCAGCATTATGACAATGATGCCCGTACCGATGAACACACTTTCCAGCTTGACTATACCAATCCGATTACCAAGCAGCATCAGATAGATGCCGGTGTTAAGTACATTTTGCGTAGAAATCAGAGTGACAGTAAGTATTTCAAAGCTGATGACAACAATATCTATCAGCCGGATAATGATTTGACCAGTAAGTTTAATCAAGATCAGGATATCTTGGCTGCATATGCCGATTATCAGTTGAAATTGGGTAAGTTTGGCGGTAAGGCAGGCGTACGTTTCGAACATACTATTATGGATGTAGAATATAAGTATATGCCTGACAGGAATTTCGACAGTAATTTCAATGATTTGGTTCCTTCGGCAAGCTTTACTTATCAGCTTGCACCTACCAAAACCATTCGTGCCAATTATAATATGCGAATCAGCCGTCCGAGTATCTGGTATTTGAATCCGTTTAGAGATACAAGTAACCCGACAAGCGTCAGCTATGGTAATCCTGATTTGGACAGTGAGAAATCTCATTCTGTGGGAATGACTTACAGTTCTTTCTCGCAGAAGTTTAATATGAACTTAAGTTTGAATTATTCGTTTGTAAATAATGGTATTGAGCGCTATTCATTTATGGAGAACGGCGTACAGAATAATACTTATGGCAATATCGGTCATACCAACCGCACACGCCTTTCGTTGTGGATGAACTGGAATCCGGGTTCGAAGACAAGAATTTCTATCAATGCCAGTGGTTCTTACTCCGATTATAAGAGCGATAATGAAGAATTCACAGCCCGTAATCACGGTTATCAAGGTAACTTCTTTGGTAATGCACAACAGACATTGCCGTGGGATATTCGTTTTAGCGTGTATGGTGGTGGAGGTACTCCCTATATTTCATTGCAAGGCAAGGGCTCCTCTTTTACCTATTATGGATTTAGTCTGAGTCGTTCTTTCTTGAAAGAGAAACGCCTGACGGTTTCTATGAATGCGTCTAATATCTTTAGCAAATATAATACGTATGATAATTCTACTACGACTTCTACTTTTACTTCATGGAGCAAGAGTAAATCTCCTAACCGTTATTACGGAATCAATATCAGTTGGAGATTTGGTGAATTGAAAGCTCAGGTGAAAAAGGCGGCTCGTAGTATTAATAATGATGACTTAAAGGGTGGTGGAAGCGGATCCGGTACGACTGGCGGCGGTCAAGGAGGTGCATAAAAGTTAATCTCCAACCACCTGTTAACTGTTATATTAGGGGGTAAAAACTGTTACTTGGCAGTTTTTGCCCCTTTTGTTGTTAGTTTTTCTGTCATCCCTTTTACAAGAAGTCGTTAATATTGCAGCAGAAATTAAAAACAGAAAATAACAACTTAAAAATAAAACGTTATGAAGACAGTCGACTTTACACAGCATTTATTGAATGTTCAATCGGAATTATTCCGTTTTGCATTTAAACTGACAGCTGACAGAGAAGAAGCAAATGACCTGTTGCAGGAAACATCATTGAAGGCATTAGATAATGAGGAGAAATTTACTCCCGATACAAACTTTAAAGGATGGATGTATACCATCATGCGCAATATATTTATTAATAATTATCGTAAGACCGTGCGCGATCAGACATTTGTCGACCAGACAGATAATCTGTTCCACTTGAACCTTTCGCAAGAAAGTGGATTCGATTCTACCGAAGGTGCTTATGATTTGAAGGAAATCCACCGTATAGTCAATGCTTTGCCAAAGGACTATCGTATACCTTTCGCTATGTATGTATCAGGCTTTAAATATAGAGAAATTGCAGAGAAACTTGGGTTACCGTTGGGAACCGTAAAGAGTCGCATTTTCTTCACACGCCAAAGATTGCAGAATGAATTGAAGGATTTCCGTTAAGTTGACTCTCTATCTTTATTATATAACTTTGACTTTTATCATTGCGCCGGCTGTTCGTGAAGAATCGCCGGCGTTTCTTTTTAGAATTTGCGCCACAAAAACGGGCGAATCACATAATATCCAAACAAGACGGCTAACAGTACTCCTGTGCTATTAGCTAGAAAATCAAGCCAGTCTCCGCTTCTGTTGGTCGTGAGGTAAGCTTGCATCAGTTCTATGCATCCACTCATGGCTATCGGTGCAATGATGCCTCCCCATATCATATGAGTCCAGTTTATCATTTTGTGGGTTCTTAAATATTCGAACCACAAAATGCAGCAAAGCCCTCCGTACATACAGACATGAACTAATTTGTCAATGTTGGGAATCTCCTCCAAATCAGTCTTTGGTGGAGTGAAAAAGGATAAGTAAAAGATAACTGCCATAATCACCAAGGATAACGGATATCTTCTAAAATAATATAGCATACTTTAAAATATTAGTTATTCGTCGCAAAAGTACGATTAATTTTATACTTTTGCACCCCAATAGGTTTCGAATTATAATAAATTGATAGTTTTTTATGCAAAAAAGCGAAAGAGCAAATTTCGGGAGTAAGATAGGAGCGATACTGGCAGCTGCCGGTTCGGCAGTGGGCTTGGGCAATATATGGCGTTTTCCTTATGAGACGGGTAACCACGGTGGTGCAGCGTTCATTTTAATATATTTGGCATGTGTCCTTGTATTGGGTATGCCGATTATGATGGCCGAGTTTACAGTAGGGCGTCATTCAAAGGCGAGTACAGGTAAAGCATATTCTGTTTTAGCGCCGGATACTCATTGGAAATGGTTAGGTTATTTAGGAGTATTGGCGGGATTTCTAATCTTGGGATATTATTCTGTTGTGGCGGGATGGACATTAGAATATATTTTGGAAGCAGGAGCGAATGAATTTGCCAATAAAAGGCCGGATGATTTTATTCTGGCTTTTGAGTCCTTCTCTCAGAATCCGGTTCGTCCGTTGATTTGGCTGGTGGTATTTCTCCTGCTTACCCATTTTGTTATTGTAAAAGGGGTGAAAGATGGCATTGAGAAGTCCTCTAAGATTCTGATGCCGGTACTTTTTATTCTCATTATAGTGCTTGCAGTGTGTTCGTTGTCTTTACCAAATGCGGAAAAGGGATTAGAGTTCTTGTTTAAACCGGATTTTAGTAAAGTGACCGGTGATGTGTTTTTGGGAGCCATGGGGCAAGCTTTTTTCTCCTTGAGTTTGGGAATGGGATGCCTTTCCACTTATGCCTCTTATTTTGGAAAAGAGACAAAGTTAGGAAACACCGCACTGAGCGTAGGAGTTATCGATACATTTGTTGCAGTATTGGCAGGTGTCATTATTTTCCCTGCGGCATTTTCGGTTGGCATTCAGCCCGATGCCGGACCTTCTTTGATATTTATTACTCTGCCTAACGTCTTCCAGCAGGCATTTGCCGGAATACCTATCTTGGCGTACGTCTTTTCTGTATTGTTCTATGTGTTGCTGGCTTTGGCAGCCCTGACGTCCACTATTTCTTTGCATGAGGTGGTTACAGCCTTTTTACATGAGGAGTTCGCTCTGACTCGCGGGCGTGCGGCTAAAATGGTTACTTTCGGATGTATACTGATAGGAGTGCTTTCATCCCTGTCGTTGGGTGTGATGCAGAAGTATACGCTGTTTGACAAAGGTTTCTTTGATTTGCTGGACTTTGTCACTGCAAAAATTATGCTTCCGTTGGGTGGAATGTTGGTATGCATATTTGTCGGTTGGTATTTGAAACGGTCAGTTTCTTATAACGAATTGACCAATGAAGGTACTCTGAAAGCCGGTTTCTTTAATGTCTATATATTTATTCTGAGATTCATTGCACCCATTGGCATTGCATTGATTTTCATCAATGAATTGGGCCTGATTTAGTGCAATATGTGGAAAGACTTCTTTTATTTCTCTAAGAAAGAACGCAGGGGGATAGTTTTCCTGCTTGGGATGATTGTTATGATAATTGGAATCTGGCTGGTTTCTCCTTATCTGATAGAAGAGTCTGATAAAGATACCAATCAGGAATCATTTGAAGAAATGGAACGGTTTTTGGCCGGTATCAAGATAATAGAGCAGCAAAGAAATGCCTCATTTAAAAAGAAAGAGGTTGTAAAAAGAAAGGTGGTATTGGCACCTTTTGAACCAAATTTGGCCGATTCCATCGAGTTTTTGCAACTTGGGTTGCCTTCTTTTATAGCTCATAATATAATAAGGTATAGGCAGGCAGGCGGAAAGTTTGCTACTGCGGAAGCTTTCTCACGTATCTATGGAATAACGGAAGAGCAGTTTCATACTTTAGAACCCTATATTTATATATCCGAATCATTTCAGAAGAAGCCTGATACTTTGCGTTATGCAAAAGTAGAGAAGCGCGACACTTTGGCTTTTTATAAATATCCCGAAGGAACTTTGGTTGATTTGAACCGGGCAGATACTACAGAACTGAAGAAAATTCCGGGGATAGGGATTGGAATTGCACAGGCTATCGTTGCCTACCGGAACCGGTTGGGAGGATTCTATGATGTTGCACAATTACAGGAACTCAAATGGGTAACTTCTGATATACAACGTTGGTTTAAAGTTGAAAATTGCCCTATTCATCGAATAAATGCCAATAAAGCGAGCTTGGACAGACTGCGTGCACATCCTTACATTAATTATTATCAGGCACGGGTTATTGTTGAGTTCCGGAGAAAGAAGGATAAATTAAAAAGCCTTTCTCAGCTATCCCTTTATGAAGAGTTTGCCGAGAAAGACTTGGAGCGATTATCACACTATCTTACTTTCGATTAATTAGGATAGCCTGCCGCCTCTGCTATTTTCACCGGGATTTCAGTATTGTCTATCCGACCTTGAAATAACTCTGCACCTGCGCCGATGGCAAATACAGGAACATATCCGCCGGAGTGTCCGCCGCTGATCCAGCCTACAAAGGCAATGTCATCCAAAATCTTTTTAGCTTCGGAAGCCAAAGGCTCGTCTTGCTGATATTCACTCTTCTGTAAATCTACATTTTGCTCGCCGAATGATTTATCATATACTTTCTTTAATTGCGCTTCCTGTTTTTCATTCAATTGGATGCTGTCCCAAAAGCCGAAATTATCTTTCAGCGATTGTTTGATTACTTCCCAAGATACTTGGTTCTTGTATTTTTTTCTTAAGCCATTGATGATTTGGGTATAGCCGCTCTCGCTGACTTTTTGTGATTTCAAAGCCTGAAGATTGAGTGTGTAAGGGCCTTTACCCAATACGATGCCACCGGTTTCATGGTCGGCCGTCACTACAATCAGTGTTTCGTCGGGATGTTGTTCATAGAATTCGTAAGCTACTTTGATGGCATCATCCAAATCAACCACTTCATTGAATACAGTTGCCGCATCATTGCTATGGCAAGCCCAGTCAATTTTACCACCCTCAACCATCAGGAAGAAACCTTTGGAAAGGTCTTTAGAAAGGAAATTGATACCGGCGCGGGTTATTTCGGCTAAGGTCATGTCACCTTTCTTGCGGTCAATGGCATAAGGAATAGAACTTGCATCGGTGGCGGAAGTCGGTTGCAACAGAATCATCTTGTCTGATTTCTTGGCTTTCTTCTGATAGTCTTTATAACCGCGTGCTACGCTGTATCCTGCTTTGTCTGCCAGCGTGTAGAGGCTTTCCGAATTGCTGTCTCCTCCTTTTTTGTTAGTGGGGTCAAGGAAATCCGAACCGGCATAGAAGTCATAATTAGCCGCAATCAAATCAAGGCCTACATTATAATAACTGCTTCTTTGTGCTTGGTGTGCATAGAAAGCAGCCGGAGTAGCATGGTCTACACTGACACTTGTGCTGATACCTACCCGGCAGCCTTTGTCCTTGGCCCATGAAGCCACACTGTTTATTTTAGTCTCCAAATCTTTTTTCATTCCCAATGCTCCGTTCTTGGTCTTGCTGCCGGTGGCAAGTGCCGTTCCCGCAGCAGCCGAGTCGGTTACGCCATTGGTGGCGGAAAATGTAGTAGCAACAGTAGCAAATGGAAATTGTGTGAAAAGCAGTGGGGTAATGCCAATCTCTCCTTTTAGCTCGGAGCGATACATTTCTGTCCCCAATACTTGGTTAACACCCATTCCATCGCCGATGAAATAAAAAACGTATTTAGCCTGCTGAGCCTGTACAAACAGGATGGACAGAAATACAAATGTAATAATGAAAGATAGTTTCTTCATGTTTTGTGACTTAAATGATACATAATTAGTAATGCTAGCAAATATATAAATTATTTGTGCATTACAAGGGAAAAGTTTACTTTTTAATGGGTAATGATGAGGAATTATTCTATATTTGTTTTCATATATAGAAGAGAGTATGAAAGAATTTATCAAGGCTTTGGTCAGCAAAACCAAAAGTAATATTGTGCCTGCCGGGTGTAATCTTTTCGGGCATTTCGTAGGAGAATGGGATTTTGAATGGATTGATAGCCATGGAACTGCAGAAGAAAGACACGTCGAGGGGGAGTGGATTTTTCAGTGGATATTGGAGGGTACGGCTATTCAGGATGTTTTTATCTGTCCTTCACGTAAGGAGCGTGTGACTAATTATCAGCCGGATGCCGCTTACGGAACAACGGTGAGGATGTATAATCCGGATACATTGGCTTGGGATATCCTATATGCGGAACTGGGCGGAGCCACTCAACTGGAGGCAAGATGGGAAAAAGATAGAATTGTTCAAACGGCAGTAAACAACAAGAATTTGCGTTGGGTATTCTCTGAAATAACACGGACTTCCTTTCATTGGCAACGCTTAGTGCGCAAAGATGGCAAGCATTGGACGATGGAAGCTGAATTGTTTGCTGTGAGAAGATAAAGATAGGTTTTTGGAGTAATATGCACCACATATTGATTTGTTTTCTATCTTTGTACCCGAAACAGATTAGAAAGAATTGTTCAACTTATGAAACACCAACTCTGTATATAGCTACGCTCCATGAATAGTACTTCCAATTAGGCTATTTGACGGACTATGAATATAGTTCGCCACAGAGTTTTATTATCATTTTATTTATGAGAATGCTATGAGGCCCACTGCTTGTCTGCAAAGGGCACGGAATAGCATCTATTTTCAGTTGAACAATGAATTATACATATAAACAAATTTGGCTCATCAACCTTCCGGTAATGATGAGCATTTTGATGGAGCAACTTATTAATATAACCGATGCTGTCTTTTTGGGACATGTAGGTGAAATAGAATTGGGAGCATCTGCTTTAGCCAGTATCTATTATCTGGCAATCTATATGTTGGGCTTCGGCTTCAGTCTGGGATTGCAAGTTATGGTTGCCCGTAGAAATGGGGAACTTCACTATGAAGATACAGGAAGAACTTTTATACAGGGACTTTTTTTCCTTGTAATATTATCCATGTGCTTATGTGGCTTGTCACAGTGGGCCTCCCCTCACATACTGAAATACTTCATTCAATCTGCCGATATCTATCATTCAGCTGTCGATTATATATATTGGCGGAGCTGGGGACTCTTATTTTCATTTCCTTTTTTGGCTTTCCGTGCTTTTTATGTAGGCATAATAAGAACCAAGGTCTTGTCTTGGGCAGCACTAATAGCAGTTCTTATTAATATTCCGTGCAATTATCTTTTCATCTTTAGCCTTGAATGGGGAATATCGGGGGCTGCTTTGGCATCTTCTTTATCTGAAGCGGCTTCGTTTATAATGATGCTTTTCTATACCTTATATTATATGGACAAGAATAGATATGGCCTGAAGATTAAATATAATGGCCGGCTGTTGAAGAAGCTTTTACAGTTGTCCGTTTGGAGCATGATGCATTCTTTTATCAGTATGGTTCCGTGGTTTTTATTTTTTGTTGCCATTGAGCGTTTGGGAGAAACCTCTTTGGCAGCCTCAAATATAACACGTAGCGTGTCGACAGTTTTCTTTGTTTTGGTCAGCTCGTTTGCTGCAACCACAGGTTCGCTGGTGAGTAATCTGATAGGAGCAGGGGAGGGGAAGCTGATATTTTCAGTTTCCAATAAAGTACTGAAACTGGGTTATGGAGTCGGCCTACCCTTAGTGGTGCTGGCAATGCTTTTTGCCCGGCCGATAATCGGTTTCTATACCGATAGTGCTATGCTGGTGGAAGTGACTTACATTCCTTTCTTCGTCATGCTGGTGAATTATGTTTTCGGATTGCCGGGATATGTATATATCAGTATGGTGACGGGAACGGGAAATACAAGACTTGCCTTTATTTTTCAGGTGGTGACGATTATTGTATACCTGGGATATTTGTATGTACTGAGTTGCTGTTTTACTATGCCGTTGGCTGTATATCTGACGGCTGAATATGTATTTGTCATTTTGCTTGGTGTGCAGTCCTATGTATATCTTAAAAGATATGTAGGTTCAACCGGCCGACCACATGGAAACAAGAGTAAATTAGAAACAACAAAATAGTTATGGAGCATATATTAGAATTAGCCGAAAAGAATCGGCAGCAGGCATGGGAAGTGATACGAAAGACCGACGTTATGAATATTTGGAAGTCGGTCGGGGCGGAGATTAATTTGGTGGGCTCATTGAATATGGGATTGTTGGTGAAGAACCGGGATGTGGATTTCCATATTTATTCCTCTCCTTTGACTCCGGCAATCAGTTTCATGGCAATGGCAAAGTTGGCGGAAAACAAGTCTGTCAAACGGATAACTTATAATAATCTTTTGGATACGGAGGAGGCATGTATCGAGTGGCATGCCTGGTATGAAGACTCGGAGAACGGTTCTTGGAAAATGGATATGATTCATATATTAAAGAATTCCCGTTACGACGGCTATTTTGAGAAGATGGCGGAGCGCATTAAAGCGGTTCTGACTGAGGAAACGAAGGAAGCGATTCTGCGTTTGAAATATGAGACGCCGGATACGGAATTTTGCATGGGAGTGGAATATTATCAGGCTGTCCTCCGGGACGGAGTGCGGACGTATGCAGAGTTTGAAAACTGGAGGAGACAACATCCGGTGACAGGTGTTGTGGAGTGGATGCCTTGATGAAACTGCCACCCAAACAAGGGGGCACATTGTTTTCTTGGAGATTCGACAATCATATCACAAACAAAGGTAAGAATAAGCCGTTTCTTAGGCTCAGCCAAGACCTTTTGAACGGAAGATTATTACAGTCTCCGGCAGCAGACTGTACAGTCCACTGTAGCAGACTGTACGGTCCACTGCAACGGACTATACAGTCCATTGCCGGAGTCTGTAGTAATCCGACGGACAGACAGGCATAATCGAAAGGACGAAAACGCTTAGTCTGGCTAATGAAACGACTTAGGGAGTTCAAAAACGGGGTCAATCCGAAAACCCTGTGGGTGATAAGCATGCCCTCTGAGTTACAATGCTGACGTCCAATCAGGTGTTCGTCTGATGTACTTGATTTATAATACTTTGGAAGGATGTATGTTTTTAGCATTGCAGACTTTCAATGTTTCTCAAAGATTATACCCACATACTTTTTGACTTGACCCCAAATATGTAATGAAATGCGTAACGAGTGTAAAAAAAGAACCCTTGAACTATTTCTAATTCAAGGGTTTTCTAAAAGTGAAAGTTTTTTTGGTGGTGCCACCAGGAATCGAACCGGGGACACAAGGATTTTCAGTCCTTTGCTCTACCAACTGAGCTATGGCACCATTGTTTCTTGTTTGCGGTTGCAAAGGTAGATAAAGTTTTCTAATCTTGCAAATATTATAGAGAGAAAAAATGCTGATAATAATTAATATGTTTATTATCAGCATTTTAAAATGGAAATTATTTTTCTTTCAATGGATTCCAACCCTGTGCTTTTAGTTCAAACTCTTGTCCGTCACGAGTGACAAGGGCGCAGCCCAGCTCTGGTTTAGTGATGTGACCAATTACTTTTACGCCTTTCATAGCCGAAACCTTTTCATGGTCTGTCAAGGGAACTGTGAACAGGAGTTCGTAGTCTTCGCCACCATTTAATGCACAAGTGGTGACATTCATATTGAGCTCTTCTGCCATCACAGCCGTCTGATAATCAATAGGGATACGTTCCTCGTAAACACGACAGCCAGTGTTACTTTGTGAGCAAATATGTAACAGCTCGGAAGAAAGTCCATCCGAAATATCCATCATGGCAGTCGGTTGTACTCCTGCTTGGGCAAGTTCTTCAATGATATCTTTACGCGCTTCCGGTTTAAGTTGGCGTTCCAATATGTATTCCTTGCCAGAGAAGTCGGGGGTTGCTTCTTTTTGGTCTTGGAATACAGCTTTTTCACGTTCCAGCAATTGTAATCCCATATAGGCGGCCCCCAAGTCACCGCTGACACAAATCAAATCTGTGTCGTGTGCTCCATTACGGTAAACCACCTTGTCTTTGTCGGCTTCGCCAATACAAGTGATGCTGATTGCCAAGCCTGTGACTGATGATGTGGTGTCTCCACCTACAATATCTACATTGTGTAGCTGGCAAGCCAGTTTCAAGCCATCATAAAACTGCTCTAAATCTTCTATACAGAAGCGTTTGGATACAGCCAAGGATATGGTGATTTGTTTGGGAGTTCCATTCATGGCATAAATATCGGAGAAGTTTACAATGGCTGATTTGTATCCAAGATGTTTTAGTGGTGTATAAATCAAGTCGAAATGTACTCCTTCCATCAAAAGATCGGTGGTAACCAATACTTCCTTTTCTTTAAATTCAAGCACGGCTGCATCGTCACCTACACCGTATTTGGTTTCGGGGTTCTTCAATTCGATATTCTGAGTCAGGTGTTTGATGAGGCCAAACTCGCCTAAAGTTGCAATTTCTGTTCTATTTGTTTCCTGCATATTCTTGTTAAGCTCTATTAATAAGTTCGCGCATAATGGTTGTCATCCGTGGCTGCGCTTCATCTGCCGCTTTCTGAACTTCTTCGTGAGAAACTTCCACTATCTTGCCTTCCACGCCGAGGTCTGTGATGACTGATACTCCAAACACTTTAATGCCGCAATGGTTCGCAACAATTACTTCGGGGACGGTAGACATACCTACGGCGTCGGCTCCCAGGATGTGGAACATCTTATATTCTGCCGGAGTTTCAAAAGTCGGTCCTTGTGTACCGATATATACGCCTTGCTGTACTTTGATGCCCTTTTCTTCGGCTATTTTTAATGCCTTGTTGATAAGTTCTTTAGAGTAGGCTTCGCTCATGTCTGGGAAACGGGGGCCGTATTCGATATTTTTTCCGTGCAACGGATGTTCGGGGAAGAAGTTGATATGGTCTCTGATAATCATTAAGTCACCGATTTCAAAATCGGGATTAGTTCCGCCGGCAGCATTAGACACAAACAGTGTCTTGATGCCTAATTCGCGCATTACACGTACCGGGAAAGTAACTTCTTTCATTGAATATCCTTCGTAAAAATGGAACCGTCCCTGCATGGCCATGATGTCCTTGTTGCCTAATTTGCCAAAGATGAGTTTTCCACTGTGACCTTCTACTGTCGATATGGGAAAATTAGGAATATCTTTGTAGCTTATTTCATATTTATCGGTAATTTCGTGTACCAAACTTCCTAAACCTGTGCCCAGTATAATTGCTGTTTCGGGGTTAGTATGCATCTTCTCTTTCAGAAAAGCTGCGGTCTCTTGGATTTTTTCTAACATATTCGGTTATATTTAAGTTGAATAATTCTTGTTGGTCATGTAAAAAGCTCACTTCTATCGGGAGTACATAGATAAATGGTTTGATGGTTTCGTCTAACAATGGATGGGATGACAGTCTCACCGCATCCTTTTCTGTGGTGATAATCATTCGTTTGCTTTCCGGTAGTTGTTCAAAGCGGCCTTTTATGATTTCCATGTCTTGAGGGGTGAAGTCATGGTGGTCACTAAATGTCAATGGGTTGATATGTTCGTTATAAGGGGCCAAGTCATGGATTAACTTAGCCGGGGATGCAATTCCGGTAACGAGCAATATATGTGCGTCTTTATGGATATTGGTTATGGGATACTCCTTCCCTTGTCGGGTGATAGGATACAATTTTCCATAATTCAGAGTTGTGAAGTAAAGCTGTTGATAGGGATACAATCCCATCTGTTTACGCAGCACCCGCACGTCCATAGGAGTTATATCCTTTGGACATTTTGTGATTATCACGATATGGGCACGGTTCTTGCCTTTTTCGGATTCGCGCATTCGTCCTGCCGGTAACAAAGCGTCTTCGCAGATGGGCCGGTGATAGTCCACCAGAAGAATGTTCATTCCCGGTTTCACATAGCGGTGCTGAAAAGCGTCATCCAATATGACAACTTCCGTTCCGGGTGCGGTGTATCCGTTGCACAATTTCTCGATGCCGTGGCAGCGGTCATGGTCTACTGCCATATAGATATCTGGAAATTTCTGCTTCATCTGGAATGGTTCGTCGCCTATCATATTTACCGGAGTATCCGGCTTGGCCAATACGAAACCTTTTGATTTTCGTTTATAGCCCCGGCTTAGTACCGCTACCTTATAGTTTGGTTGCAATAACTTTATCAGATATTCGGTATGAGGTGTTTTCCCGGTACCTCCGACGGTAATATTGCCCACCGAGATAACCGGAATATCAAAGCTTCTTTCTTTGTATATTCCCCAGTCGAATAGCTTGTTGCGCATCCATACGCCGGTTCCGTAAAGCCACGAAACCGGGTATAGCCACTTATGTATTTTGATAAAGTTATTCTCCATTAAAAGTTATTTGATGTTCAGTTCGAATGGCATACGTGCCTGTACAGGATTGATTTCTTTCAGATTTTGTAAAATTTCGAAATAGCTGTAGAAACCGCCCATATATTCTTTCATCTGACTGTTGACATAGTGTTTACGTTGGCTGTTCAGCAGGTTCATAAAGAAACTTTCTTTTTCAGGATAGCTGATAACGGTGTAGTTTTCTACGTCTGCCTGTTTTGCGGCAGCTGCCAGAGCATCGTTGATGCCACCCAATTTATCTACCAATCCTAAGCCGATAGCCATTTCACCTGTCCATACTCGTCCTTCGGCTATTTTTTCGATATCTGCTGCCGACATTTTTCTTCCTTCGGCGCAACGGTTTACGAATAGTTTATATCCATTGTTGATATAGTTTTGAAGCGCTTCCTGTTCGGCATTGTTGAATGGGCGTGTTACGAGTGGTCCGAAACTTGCTCCCATATCGGCCATTTTATTGGTTTTCACTACATCGAAATCCAGTCCCAGTTTGTCTTTGAATAACTTCTCTCCCGAAGGAATCATACCAAAAATACCGATAGAACCAGTTAGGGTTGTCGGGTCGGCAAAGATAGAATCTGCGGCGCAAGAGATGTAATAACCGCCTGATGCAGCATAGTCACCCATAGAGACGATAACCGGTTTCTTTTCTTTCAGGCGTACTACTTCGCGCCATATTTGTTCTGAAGCATAAGCACTTCCGCCCGGAGAGTTTACGCGCAGGACAACTGCCTTTACATTGTCGTCATCGCGCAGTCTGCGCAAGTCTCGTGTCATCTTTTGCCCGTCAATGACCTCTTCGGTAGAGTTGGAGGAAGCAGCATCTAAAATTTCTCCTGATGCATAATATACGGCAACTACATTTCCACTTTTATCTTTGGGGACATTCTTTTTTACGTTTATCATATCTTCGAGGAAAAGACTGTTCAGACTTTGGTCTTCTTTCCGTCCGGTCAGTTGTTTCAGATAAGCGAGCATTCCATCCTTGTACAGCAGTGAGTCGGCTAGTCCGCATTTGATATACTCTTCTGCCTGACAGAGATCCATGCATTGGTCTGCATAAGCATTAAGGGAATCTTTGGAGATGTTGCGTGACACCGAAACGCCATCCAGTAGCTGGTTCCATATAGAGTTTAAGAATACAGTGACTTGTTCACGGTTGGCAGGGCTCATTTCGGTAGCGATAAACGGTTCTACTGCCGATTTGTAAGTGCCTACTTTGAAGACTTGTACATCAATGCCCAGTTTGTCCAGCAAATCTTTGAAGAAGACAGGTTGTGATGCCAGTCCGTGCCATGAAATGTTTCCGTGAGGATTTACTACTACTTTGTCTGCCACACTTGCCAGATAATACATGCCTTGTGTGTATTGGTCTGCGTAGGCTACAATAAACTTACCGCTTTCTTTGAAATCTTGAAGCGCATTGCGTATTTCTTCCAATGACGCAAAGGAAGTGGCCAAATAAGACGGTTGGATATAGATACCCTTAATCTTGTCATTTTCTTTGGCTTTTTTGATGGAAGATAAAATGTCGTTCAGCCCATAAGAAGCATTTTCTTCTCCCAATATTTGTTGGAACGGGTTTTCTTGTACACGCTCGGACAAGTTGCCTTTCAAATCGAGGACGAATACAGAATTGTCTTTCACTATCGTTTCAGAGTCTGATGAAGCTACCATGCCTACTACGGTGATAAGGCCCAGCACAGTGAGTACCACACCGGCTAAAATGACGCCTATTAAACTAGCCAATGTAAATTTAAGAAAATCTTTCATTGAATGTGTTCTTTATAATGTTAATAATTAGCTAACAAAAATAGTTGATTGTATTGAAAAAAGCAAAGAAAGTGAACTTCTTTTGCTGTCTGCTTGTTTATATAGGTAAATAACTCATAAATAAATTGCTGAATATGACAAAAACTTTTAAGGAGGCCATAAAGAACCGCCGCACTTTTTATCAGATAGACAATAAATCCACGTTGTCTGAAAAAGAATTGTTGGATTTGATTCGTTTTGCTGTCGAACATGTTCCTTCAGCATTCAATTCGCAAACCACACGCGTTGTTTTATTAACAGGTGAAGCTCACCAAAAGTTGTGGAATATCGTTAAAAACACGTTGCGCAAGCAGATTCCTGCGGAGGCTTTTGTTAAAACGGAACAGAAAATAGATGGTAGTTTTGCTTGTGGATACGGAACGATTCTATACTTCGAGGATATGTCTATTGTCCATGCTTTACAGGAACAGTTCTCCACTTATAAAGATAATTTCCCGGTTTGGGCAGAGCAGACTGACGCGATGCATCAATTTGCCATTTGGACGATGTTGGAGGATGCCGGAATGGGTGCTTCTCTGCAACATTATAATCCGCTGATTGATGATGAAGTGCGTGCTGCATGGAGTCTGCCGCTACATTGGAAATTGATAGCACAGATGCCTTTCGGAGTTCCTGTGGCACAACCCGGGCCGAAAGAAGTGATGCCTTTGGATGAACGTGTATTTGCTTTTAACGACTAAATTTTTCTTGTTCCGTTTGGCTCGTTAGGGGAAAATAAGCATCTTTGCGTATTATAAATACAAAGATGCATTATGAAAAAACTTTTATCGCTTCCCCCTAATTTGGTGGAATGTTTTCATGATATAGAAAAGGCCGACCGTGGTGAATGGTTTTGTACTTCTGATCCTATTGGTAGTAAACTGGGCTCGGGAGGAGGAACGGCCTGGCTGCTTGAAGCATGTAAACAGCATGTTGCTCCTGATAAGGACTTCATGGAATGGCTGGGGGAGGAAAAAAGAATACTGTTGCACGCCGGTGGACAGAGCCGGCGTTTGCCCGGATATGCTCCGTCGGGTAAAATATTAACACCTGTTCCTGTTTTTAGATGGGCAAGGGGACAGCGCTTGGAACAAAATCTGCTGTCACTCCAACTTCCCTTATATGAACAAATAATGGAGAAGGCTCCGGCTTCTCTGCGTACATTGATAGCTAGCGGAGATGTGTATATCCGTGCAGATCAGCCGCTTCAGGATATTCCTGATGCTGATGTGGTGTGCTATGGGCTTTGGGTAGATCCCAATTTGGCAAAGAATCATGGGGTGTTTGTTTCTTCGCGCAGCAATCCCGACAAACTGGACTTTATGCTTCAGAAACCTTCGGTCGAAGAATTAGGTAAATTGATGCAAACTCATTTGTTCCTGATGGATATCGGTATCTGGTTACTGAGTGATCGGGCTGTTGGTTTGTTGGTAAAACGTTCTAAAAAAGAAGGTGAGCTCTCATATTATGATATGTATTCCGAATTCGGATTGACACTAGGCGAACATCCGCGTATTGTAGATAAAGAGTTGAATGGGTTGAGTGTGGTTATCTTGCCGTTGCCCGGAGGTGAGTTTTATCATTATGGAACAAGCAGGGAATTAATCTCCTCCACTTTGGCTGTGCAGAATTTGGTGAACGACCAACGTGAAATCATGCATCGCAAAGTGAAGCCCCATCCGGCTATGTTTGTACAGAATGCTGATGTGGCTTATCATCTTACTGCGGATAATTCTGAAATCTGGATAGAAAACAGTTGTGTAGGCAAGGAGTGGAACCTTCATCAACAGACGATTATAACAGGAGTTCCGGATAATAACTGGAAACTCAATGTACCATCGGGGGTATGTGTTGATGTGGTACCTTTGGGAGAAACTGAATATGTAGCCCGTCCCTATGGATTTAATGATGCTTTTAAGGGGGCACTGACGGATAAAAATACTGTTTATCAGGGTGCTCCGGTGTGTGAATGGCTTTCTTGCCGTGGAATAGCAGTTGAAGAGATAGAAGGTATCCAAGATTTGCAGGCCGCCCGTTTATTCCCTGTTTGCTCTACAGTGGAAGATTTGGGACTAGTAATGCGTTGGATGATTTCCGAACCCGAACTTCAGGAAGGTAAGGAGATATGGAAACGTTCTCGCCGGTTGTCGGCCGATGAAATTTCCGCTTATGCTAATCTGCGTCGTTTGGCTGCTCAGCGTGATGCATTTCGGGTTATGAACTGGCCTGTGTTGGCACGTAATTATGAGCGTAGCGTTTTTTATCAGTTGAATTTGGAAGATGCCGCTTATGAATTTGCCACTCATCATTTGGAGTTGCCGGATTCATTGCCACTGTCTGCGCCATTGATGACCCGGGTAAGTGATTACATGTTTCGGGCTAAAGTCAGACAACTTAGTGGTGAAGCCTATGAAGATGATGAAAGTAAGGCGTTTGGGCTGATGCGCGAAGGTTTGACAGCTGCTGCATTGGCGAAAAAACAGCAACCTTATTTGTCGGTTTATTCAGACCAGATTGTGTGGGGAAGAAGTCCGGTTCGTATTGATTTGGCGGGCGGATGGACAGATACTCCTCCTTATTGTCTGAATGAAGGTGGAAATGTGGTGAATATCGCTATTGAACTGAATGGCCAACCTCCTTTGCAAGTCTATGTAAAGCCTTGTAAAGAATATAAGATTATTTTACGCTCTATTGACTTGGGGGCAATGGAGACTGTTGTTACTTATGAAGAACTGCATGATTTTATGCAGGTTGGTTCTCCTTTCTCTATTCCTAAGGCGGCCTTGGTGTTGGCCGGTTTCCAGCCGGGATTCTCTGTCGACGTTTATGCTACGTTGGAAGAGCAGCTCAAGGCATTTGGTTCAGGTATTGAAATCACCTTGTTGTCGGCTATTCCTGCAGGTTCAGGCTTGGGCACAAGTTCTATTCTGGCTTCCACGGTGCTTGGTGCGGTTTCTGATTTCTGTGGCTTGAAGTGGGATAAGAATGAAATATGCAATCGTACTCTGATTTTGGAGCAATTGCTCACTACCGGTGGGGGATGGCAAGACCAGTATGGAGGCGTGCTTCGTGGGGTTAAGCTTCTTCAGACCCATGCCGGTATAGAGCAAAGTCCGTTAGTTCGTTGGTTGCCTGATTATTTGTTTACTGGCAGTGAGTATCAGAAGTGTCATTTGTTGTATTATACCGGTATCACTCGCACTGCCAAAGGAATTTTGGCTGAGATTGTCCGTAGTATGTTCCTCAATTCTACAGAACATCTTGCACTGTTGGGGAGCATGAAAAGTCATGCACTTGATTTATATGAAGCTGTCCAACGTGGTAATTTTGATGAAATGGGTCGTTTGGTAGGTAAAAGCTGGAAGCAGAATCAGGCTCTTGATTCGGGGACTAATCCTGCATCGGTTGAGGCTATCATTCGTCGGATTGATGATTATTGCTTGGGTTATAAGTTGCCCGGAGCAGGCGGGGGAGGCTATCTTTATATGGTGGCTAAAGACCCCGAAGCTGCAGTCAAAATAAGAACAATATTGACCCAGAATCCGCCAAACAGTTGTGCTCGTTTTGTCGATATGACATTGTCCGACAAGGGATTGCAGGTCAGTCGCAGTTAGGCCTGTAGGGTGCATAACTGTGCAATCAGCCTTTTGATATTTTCTGTAGCTATTTCAGGTTTCATTGTTTTCTCTAATGCGATGGAACCCCGAAGTAGCTATTTCAATAAAACTCTTACCAGCAGATTAGTGTGTCATTATTAATCACTCTTAGTAATTCTTACACAAATTGCTTGGTGTCGTATCTTCCTTTCTCCTCTCATCCATGAAATAAAAGACGTTTATAAAAAGAAAAACTGGGAGAAACCTTGGAAAAGAATAGGGGTAGTGCTGAAGCACATCGAAAAGTAACAAGGTTGAAAGGTTCTTTGCACGAAAATGATAACAATGTTCTGATAATATGTAAATTCAAGAAACCATGAAACTAATATTTGTATACAGCATATCGCTCCTCTGCCTCATGACTTGCAGTTCGGGAAACCAAAAACCTGCCACCCAACTGGAAAGAAAAGACAATATCATTCATTTGTCTGCTGCCATAGAAAATGCAAGGGAGGAAATGTTGCTTTCGGAACTGGTGGACAGTATAAGCTGTATATAGAATACGGTGCTTTATGCGTAGAGGCTTTTCAGGCCTACAAGAACGGAGTTACAGAGTCTGCGAAAATCCTCAAGATAATGGATGGCAAGTATGTGGTGCCTGCCGTATATGAAACCGATGATTTTGTATTTCTTGATGTATACATGCGCAGAATGTGGGCTGAACTCCGCAATTTGCCGTTTACCCCTCCGGTGCTGGCCGTCTATAACAAGAAGACCGGTGAGACCTTTGGCGTAAACAAGATTATTGACGACCTCGGAGGTATGAAGACCTTCTGGCCTAGGTTGGGTATCTGTAACGGCAAGATGGTAGATGCCATCTGGCCCTATGAACTACAAGAATTCATCAACGAAGAAAAGGAAAAAGGAAACACAGTCAGCCCACTTCTCTTGGACTTAATGAAACGTGTACACGAAGACGATAACCCGATATTAATCATAGCTCATCTAAAGACAAAATGAAAGCATATACTTTTACTAAAACTTCAGGAGGAAATTGTTATTTATATAATAGCAAAAAGTCAACTTTACTAAACGTTCATCCTATCATTAAAGGTCCAATGCCAGATTCAAAATGATACGAACCATTCAAGATTTATCTGTACCCCGGTATTAATGGTTGTCTGAAGTCAGGCATTCCACCCTCCGGTAGCTGCCATGTCTTTTTGTGACTGATTCTATTTTACTGTTCTATTAAATATTCGAATAAGCAAATAAACAAAGGTAAAGTTTTTTTTGAAGAAAAAATTGCTTTTAATAAAACTTTCGTATCTTTGCCCCTGATGAAAGCACATTT
>NZ_CAOOSE010000027.1:0-51924 GCF_948499155.1 uncultured Phocaeicola sp.
CGGTCCGAAATTGTAATCTGAATTTTACAGATTTAACATATAAAAAGTGGTTCCTGAATAAGGAGCCACTTTTTTTTATGCTTGAAAATAACTAGATTTGTTGCAAATCAAAAATATGAAAGTAAATGAAATCACTAAGTGTTCTTTTATTAGGTGCCGGATTGTTTACTCTGGCATTGTGTGGCTGTACGTCGCAGTCTTCACAAAAAGAGGTCGGAGTATCCGATAGCATTGTTAAAGATCAAGGTAATCCTGTTATTGAAACGATTATGGCGCGCCGTAGTATTCGGAAGTATAAACCGGAAGCTGTGGAGCGGGATAAAATGCAAACCATTTTGGACTGTGGCATTCATGCTCCCAATGGAATGAATAAACAATCATGGGAAGTGCGTGTGGTAGATAATCAGGATTTTATTAATGAGTTGACCGAAATCTTCAAGAAAGAAAATCCCAAGGCTGCCGAACGCGTCGGATTTAAGAATATGTTCAATAATGCCCCTACCGTTGCTTTTATTGCTTATAATCCTCAGTATGATATGTCTCAAGTGGACTGTGGACTTCTAGGGGCCAATATGATTCTTACAGCTCAATCTATGGGCATAGGAAGTTGCTGTTTAGGTGGCCCTGTCCGTTTTATGAAGTCTCCTGCGGCTGCCGATTATCTAAAGAAACTGGATTTTCCGGACGGATATGAGCTATTGTATGCCATTGCTTTCGGCTATCCCGATGAGGCTCCGGCTGCTAAGCTCCGCGATGCTTCAAAGGTGAGATTTATTGACTGATTCTCCTTTCCGATTATTGTCTGTATTCGGGCGGTATGTTTCCGTCCGAATATAGAAGGTGATGTGACAGTTGCGTTGTAGTTTTGATATAACAAAGCCTGTTTTGTACTTCTTTATTTCTATAAACTAAAATTGCACTTTTAGAATCTATTTTTGGTATTCTCTAATAAATTGCCTACATTTACACCGTTTCATTTGAATTAATCTCAATAAATGATTGTAGGACCGGAAGTTGTAGGAGAATTTGCCTCTGGCAGCCATGAAGCCTTTCATAAGATATTCAAGCTGTTTTATCCTAAGGTATATGCTTTTATACGAGGATTTATAAAAGACTTGGATGATTCTGAGGATTTGGCTCAGATTGTCTTTATAAAACTATGGAATAAAAGAGCGATTTTTCACAAGGTACATCATTTTGATTCTTATTTGTTCATGCTTACCAAATATACTGTCTTCAATTATATTACAACTAAAAACGTATCCCGGTTTACGAGTGAAGATAATATTCCCGAGATTTCTGATGGATGTACTCCCCATGATGAATTGATAGCGAAAGACCTGCAATTATTAATTGATATGGTAGTGAGTGAGATGCCCCCTAAAAGGAAAATGATATATCAATTAAGTCGAATAGAGGGACTTTCTAACGAACAAATAGCAGAAAAACTGGGAATACAGAAAAAAACAGTGGAAAACCATTTGAATATTGCTTTAAATGAACTTAGAGACGCCTTAGCTCTTTCTATTTTAGTTTATTTAATACTACCTGTTTAGGTGTAACATGAAATCGAACTGTCTTTTTTATATAAAATGTGAAAATGAATAACTATATACATAAGATAATAGACTTTTTCTTTCATCATGAAGTTTCTGATGAGATAACAGAACGTGTTTATAATCGTATGGTTTTTCCTGTGGAAGATAAAGCGAGGGAAGAAGCTGTGTCACGAATCTGGGATGAACTGGACGGTGCTTCTTGCTCTGATGAAAAAATAGAGAAGGCTTTTTATAATTTGGAGACGTCTTTAGGATTTAAAAAAGAACGGGAGACTGTCGGATTAGCAGGACAGGAACATGTAAGAATTGAGAAAAGAATAAATTGGGGGAGGGTAGCTGCCATTTGGACTATTCCTTTTATTATGATGTGTCTTTCCGCATATTATTATTATTCTGCAAAGGAGCATGTGAAGGAGACTTTGTCGGAAGTGACTTATATGCAGCGTTATGCAGCCATGGGAACACGCGAAGAAGTGGTTCTTCCCGATGGAAGTAGGGTTTGGCTCAATGCCGGTACTTTGTTGGTATATCCTTCTAGTTTCATATCCGAGTCTCGTAATGTTTATATTGCGGGAGAAGGTTTCTTTGAAGTCTCAAAAGACAAAGAACACCCTTTCATCGTTACTACCAATCATTTGGAATTGAAAGTGCTTGGCACTACATTCAATATTTCGGCTTATCCGGACAACAATCAGATAATGGCTACGTTGGAGACCGGCAGGCTACAGGTGAAGGTGAATAAGCAGTCGGGAGAGTATTTCCTGGAGCCCAATGACCAACTGATATATACTCCCTCCACAGGGGAAGTACAGCAACATAAAGTGAATGCAGTTTCCCACTCCGACTGGCGTATGGGAGGGTTATTCTTTGGTAATGTACCGTTTAATGATGTTCTTCATACCTTGGAGCGTGTGTATGGCGTGAAATTCCATGTGCGTACATCCATTTACCAGAATCAAAGTCTGAGAGTTCATTTTAATAGGAATGAGTCGTTGGAACAAGTACTTCAAATTATTAAGATATTGGTTCCCGGCATAGAATATGAAATTGTTGGCAAGAGCATCTACTTAAGATAGCATATTAGTATTTATTAACATCGTGGCTTTGGGTGTAGTATTTATTTAAGCTGTCTTCCTTATGTACGTACACCTTATGTTGTTAATAAATCTAATATGAAATGAACAAGAAATTTATTCGAGTGTTGGGGCTTGGCGTAGGCTTATTTCTGGCCGGTAGCCTCTCTGTCAATGCACAGAAAGTTTCCTTCAATGGGGAACACCTTTCTTTAAAGCAAGCGTTTGAGAAAATTGAATCGGTTTCGAAGTATAAGATTGCTTATAACACTTCGCAACTGGATGTCAATAAACAAGTTGTTCTGAATCAAAAGAATCAGGATGTATTGCAAATCCTGTCAGATTTGCTAAAAGGAACAAATTGTGTCTATCAAGTGAATGACAACTATATTGTCATCACTTTGAAAGATGATAAGAAGGTTAAGAAAATCAAGGGTACCATTAAAGATTCTGCCGGAGAACCGATTATTGGCGCCAATGTAATCTTGAAAGGAGATGCCACTGTAGGAAGTATTACAGATGTGGAAGGTAATTTTGATTTGTCCGTTCCGGGCAATGCTACTTTGCAAGTTTCTTATATTGGTTATAATACTCAGGATGTTCCGGTAGGAAATAAATCTTTCCTTAATATTATTCTGAAAGAAGATACAGAAACATTAGACGAAGTAGTGGTTGTAGGTTACGGCTCACAAAAGAAAGTTAATGTGATTGGCTCTATTGCATCAGTGGACAGCAAAGCACTGGAATCTCGTGCAGTGCCTGACGTTTCTAATATGTTGACCGGTCAGATGTCGGGTGTTACCATTACACAGGAAAGCGGTAATCCGGGCCAGGATGCCGGTACCATTCGTATCCGCGGTGTCGGTTCATTTGGAGCGACTCCCAATCCTTTGGTCTTGGTGGATGGACTTCCTGGTTCTTTGAGTGATTTGACTCCGGCTGATATTGATAATATTTCAGTTCTGAAGGATGCCTCTTCCGCCGCTATTTATGGTTCTCGTGCAGCCAATGGTGTTATTTTGGTAACAACCAAGAAAGGAAAAGAAGGTAAAGCTCGTATTATTTATAATGGTTCGGTGGGTATGAGTCAAGCTACTGAATTGCCGGAACTGGCTCATTCTTATGAATATGCAGAATTCTATAATAAAGCGATTGGTACAGAAACGTATACACCTGAAATGATTCAGAAGTATCGTGATGGCTCTGATCCTGATAATTATGCTGATGAAATGTATCTTGATGACCTTTTGGGTGGTCATGCACTGCAAACCAAGCACGAGTTAAGTGTAAGCGGTGGTACGGAAAAGGTACAATATATGGTATCGCTGGGCTATTTGCGCCAAAATGGTTTGTTGGATAACAACTATTATAACCGTTACAATGGCCGTGTAAACCTCAGTGCAGAGCTAGCTAAGAACTTGAAGTTGCAAGTTCGTCTGAGCGGTGTGACTTCCGACCGCCACGAACCTTCTACACCGGGTATCTTGGATACTGGTGGTTTCAAGGGTATCATTGCCAATGCAGTTCGTTTCCCGGGTATGACTCCCAGCTATCTACAGAATGGCGAAGTCGGTCTAGGACCTAAGTTGCAAGGAACTCCGGTGGCATGGGTAGACTGTGCTTCTTCCTATCGTGAAGACTTTGATAAGTTTAAGAATAATATAGAATTGTCTTATCAGCCAATCGATGGGTTGACTCTGAAGGTAATAGGAGGTTATAATTATACTTTGAGCCATGTTCGTAATTACCGCTGCGATTTGATTCTCACCGGTGGTAAGAGCACAGGTCCTTCTACTTTGTCGGATGAAATGAAACGGACAGTCTATAAGACTTTCCAGGCTGTAGCTGATTATAATAAGTCTTTTGGTAAACATAATCTTGCTGCATTGGTAGGATATACTTGGGAAGACGAAGGTCAGCGTACTTTATCGGGCAACCGTAATAACTTCCCCTCTGATGACGTGCCTTTCCTGAATGCCGGTGGTGCAGATGGACAGACAAATGGCGGTGGCGGTTACGACTGGGCTATACAGTCTGTATTCGGTCGTTTGACTTATAATTATGACCAACGTTATTTATTCGAAGCCACGATGCGTTATGATGGTTCTTCTCGTTTCCCGACAGACAGCAAATATGGTTTCTTTCCTTCAGTGGCTGCCGGATGGCGTATCTCTGAAGAAAAGTTCTGGAAAGAGAATGAAAACCTGTCTTTCATCAATAATTTGAAGCTGAAAGCTTCTTATGGTGTATTGGGTAACAATAATATCGGTAACTATCCTTATCAGTCAGTATACTCTTTAGGCCAGGCACAGAACTACGTATTTGGTGGAGTATATACACAGGGAGCAGCTGTTACTACCTATGTAGATCCGGCTTTGAAGTGGGAGCGTACTCGTACGACCGATGTCGGTATCGAAACAGCATTCTTCAATAATAAGTTGACATTTAATGCTTCTTATTTCTATCGTAAGACTACGGATGTATTGTATAAGCCGGCTGCAAGTTACTCTTCTATCTTCGGATTAAGCGTATCGCAGGTAAATACCGGTGAGTTGGAAAATAAAGGTTGGGAGTTTGAAATAGGTCATCAAAATACAATTGGTAAGTTCCATTACCATATTAATGGTAATTTCTCTATCATCGACAATAAGGTATTGACATTGGGTATGGGAAATGTGACCCAGAATAATGGTATGGTAGGTAATGGTAGTGATTTGTTTATCGGTTATCCGATGCAGATGTTCTATGGTTATAAGACGGACGGAGTATTCCTGACCGACGATGAAGTAGGTGATTGGTATGATCAGACTGCGATAGCCAAAGGTTCTAAAGCCGGAGATATTCGTTATATCGATACCACCGGTGATGGCAAGGTGACACCGGATGACAAGGTGTTCTTGGGTTCCCGTATACCTAAATGCACTTTCGGTTTGAATTTTGGCGGAGAATATAAAGGTTTTGACTTCAGCGTATTGCTTCAGGGAGTTGCTAAAGTGAAAGGTATGCTGTCTGTTTATGCAGGTCATGCATTCTATCAGGAAGGTAATATCCAGAAATGGCAAATGGAGAATTGCTGGAATGTGCAGCAAGACAACCGTTATCCGGAATATCCTCGTCTGGAGGTTATGTCTAATGCAGGCAGTAATAATACGTTAGCTTCTGATTTCTGGGTATTGGATGCTTCTTATTTGAAAGTGCGTAATGTTCAGTTAGGTTATACATTGCCCGATCATATAGCTAAGAAGTTTGGTTCAAGCGGTTTACGTTTTTATGTATCTTTGGATAACCCTTTGACTTTCAAAAGTTATCGTAAAGGGTGGGATCCTGAAAACACGAACAACAATGGACAATATTATCCGACTATGTCAACTTATACTTTGGGCTTAACTTTAAAATTCTAATGACTTATGAAAAGATTAAAATATATAGCTTTTGCTGTTTTATTAGCTTCATTTTCATTTCAATCATGTGATTTGGAGCGTTATCCTTTGACAGATTTGTCGGAAGATAATTTTTGGAATGATGATAAGAATGCTGAATTGGCATTGACTTCTTTATATAGAGGTAGTATCACGAATGGTTTGGAATATAATGTTTCGGACTTTTGGTCTTATCATGGTATGTTGTTTATGGAGCATCTGACAGACAATGCTTATGACCGTCGCGGAGAAAATAATCCATTCTTTAATATATCCAGTGGAAAGTTACTGAATAACAATGGATTCGTAAAGAACTATTGGTCATCGGCTTATAAGCGTATCGGTTTGTGTAATCGTTTCTTGGAGGGTATTGCCAATGCTCCTGAATCAGGACAGAAAACCCGAATGGTTGCCGAGGCTCGTTTCTTGCGTGCCACTCAGTATCATTATCTGGCCAGCTATTTTAAGGATGTACCTTTAGTGACCAGAACCCTGACAGGTGAAGAGGCGAATACGGTTGAAAAGGAGACTCAAGCCAATATTCTGTCGTGGTGTGTGACAGAGTTCAAAGAATCGGCAGCCGATCTGCCTCGTTTTAAAGACATATCAAACAGTGAGACGGGACGTGCTTGCAAACAGGCTGCCTTAGCATTTCTAGGCAGAACTTGCATGTTGATGCAGGACTGGGCAGGCGGAGTTGCCGCTTATAAGGAAATTATCGACTATGGTGATAACTCAATTCATCCTGTATATCGGGAACTTTTCCATCCTTCGACCGGTGTAGGTAATAAAGAGAATATTTATTATATATCCTATCTTGAAAACTACTTCGGTTGCGGTCTTCCTCAGCATATCTTGTCTGCAAAAGACGGTGGATGGAGTCTGTCCAATCCTTCGGCCGGATTATTTGAATCTTATGAGTTTAAGGATGGAACTCCGTTCAGCTATGACGATTCACGTTATAACCCTGATAATTTAGGTGAGAACCGTGACCCGCGTCTTGATTATACCATTTATTATAATGGGGCGACTTTCATGGGCAGTGAATATCGTATGAGCCCGGATTACGAAGCGTCAAAGAAAGAACGTTTGGACTATTCTTCAGAAGTATCTAAGACCGGTTTTATGTGGCGTAAATATTTTGATGAGAATCCAATCAATGACTTGAACAGCTATAGTGCTGTGACTCCGGTCATCAGATATGCAGAAGTTTTGCTGAGTTATTTGGAATGTTTGATTGAAAGCGGACAAACCATTGATCAGACCGTTTTGAACCAGACCATTAATCAGGTGCGTGAACGTGCCGATGTTAAAATGCCGCCTGTTACAGAAACTAACTCAGATAAATTGCGCGAATTGCTTCGTAACGAGCGTCGTGTTGAATTGGCTTTTGAAGGTATCAGATATTGGGACTTGTTGCGCTGGAAACTTGCCGAAACAGTGCTTGTCGGTGAGGTATGGGGTGCTCCCTATCCCAAATCTGAAAAATATGCAGGTTCTACCAAGTTTGTAGACCCGACAGGACATTGCCGTTGGTATGTGGGAAGAAGAGATTTCCGTAATCCTCAGGATTATAAATGGCCGATTCCTTTGTCAGAACAAAATATTAATCCTAACTTGCGTGAGTAATTCTAACAATATGAGGCTAACTGCTTTTGGTAAAGCGGTTAGTCTCTGATTAAAATATTAAAGTATTATGAAAAAACAGTATTTGGCTTTATCTCTTTTGACACCGGTGTTGTGCTCTGCTCTGACAGCGGAGGCCAAGACTCCTAAAGACAATAAGGTGACCAATCGTGAACAACCTAATGTGATTATTATCTTTGCGGATGATTTGGGCTATGGCGATTTGGAATGTTACGGTGCAAAGAATGTACAGACTCCCAACGTCAACCGTTTGGCGAGTGAAGGTATTCGTTTTACCAATACCCATACTATAGCTGCTACCAGTACCCCTTCCCGCTACTCGTTGCTGACTGGTGAATATGCGTGGCGGCGTCCCGACACAGATATTGCGGCCGGAAATGCGGGAATGATTATCCGACCGGGGCAGTATACTATGGCAGATATGTTTAAGAACGCCGGATATGCCACTTGTGCCATCGGAAAATGGCATTTAGGGTTGGGAGACAAGACTGCAGAGCAGGATTGGAATGCTCCTCTTCCTTCATCATTAGGTGATTTGGGCTTTGACTATCATTACATTATGGCAGCTACGGCCGATCGTGTTCCCTGTGTGTTTATAGAGAATGGAAAGGTGGCCAATTATGATCCTTCCGCACCTATTGAGGTGAGTTATAAAGGTAATTTCCCCGGTGAACCTACCGGAAAAGACAATCCTGAGTTGCTTTATAACCAGAAGTCCAGTCACGGACATGATATGGCTATTGTAAACGGCATTGGCCGCATCGGTTTCATGAAAGGCGGTGGTAAAGCTCTTTGGAAAGATGAGAATATTGCAGACTCCATTACCACTCATGCCATTGATTTCATCAAACAGCATAAAGATGAACCTTTCTTTATGTATTTTGCAACCAATGACGTTCATGTTCCCCGTTTCCCGCACGACCGTTTCCGTGGAAAGAACCCGATGGGCGTACGCGGAGATGCTATTGTGCAGTTTGACTGGTCGGTAGGTCAGATTATGGAGACACTCGACAAACTGGGCTTGGCGGAAAATACACTGATTATCCTGTCCAGCGATAATGGTCCTGTGGTGGATGACGGTTATGACGATAAAGCAGAAGAATTGTTGAACGGACATAGTCCTGCCGGTCCGTGGAGAGGAAATAAATACAGTGCATTCGAAGGAGGTACAGCCGTTCCTGCCATCGTGCGTTGGCCTAAGAAGATTAAGGAAAGCCGTGAGTCGGATGTTTTGATGTCGCAGATTGACTGGATGGCTTCTTTGGGCTCGTTGGTAAATGCCAAGTTCCCCAAAGGCAGTGCCTCGGACAGCCATAACCGCATCGGCAATTTGCTGGGAACAGACAATGCCGACCGTCCTTGGGTAATTGAACAGGCAGCTAATCATGTTTTGTCCGTGCGTACCAAAGACTGGAAATACATTGAGCCGAATGATGGTCCTGCAATGATACAGTGGGGGCCTAAAATTGAAACCGGTAACTCAAGTACCCCTCAGCTTTATGATATGAGGAAAGACATTAATGAACGTGCTAATCTGGCATTACAGCACCCTGAGGTGGTATATGATATGCAGAATATACTTCGCAGAGTACGTAATAAAACCATTAAGATGGAATAATAAAAAAAGAGAGACGGTTCAACAGTGAGCCGTCTCTCTTTGATATATAGCAGTTTTCTCTTATCCTCTGTTCGCTCTTTTACGTTCCAGTTCATCCAAAATTACTTTACGCATACGCATACTCTTTGGAGTAACTTCCACATACTCGTCTTCCTTGATATATTCCAATGCTTCTTCCAATGAGAAGATTACCGGCGGAATGATACGCGCCTTATCGTCCGAGCCCGACGCACGCATATTGGTCAGTTTCTTTGATTTAGTTACATTGATAACCAAGTCATTATCGTGAACATGTTCGCCCACTACCTGGCCTGCATATACTTCATCTTGCGGATAGATAAAGAACTTACCGCGGTCTTGCAATTTGTCAATCGCGTAAGCAAAAGCCGTACCACTTTCCATTGCAATCATAGAACCGTTGCTGCGGCGTTCGATATCGCCCTTGTATGGTTGATATTCCTTAAAGCGGTGTGCCATGATAGCTTCTCCCTGAGAAGCAGTCAATACATTGGTACGCAAGCCGATGATGCCGCGTGAAGGCATATCAAATTCAATATTGACACGGTCTCCTTGAGACTCCATAGAGGTCATTTCACCTTTACGGCGAGTTACCATGTCAATCATCTTGCTGGCAAATTCTTCGGGAACACTGATTGTGAGTTCTTCTACCGGCTCACATTTCACTCCGTCTATTTCTTTGAAAATAACTTGCGGCTGTCCCACCTGAAGTTCGTAACCTTCACGGCGCATTGTTTCAATCAAGACAGAGAGGTGCAATACACCACGTCCGGACACTACCCATTTTCCGTCTTCCAATTCACTTTTGCGAACGCGCAACGCCAAGTTCTTATCCAATTCCTTCATCAGACGGTCGTGAATGTGGCGTGACGTCACAAACTTACCTTCTTTACCGAAGAAAGGAGAGTCGTTGATAGTGAACAACATACTCATGGTAGGTTCGTCGATGGCGATAGGTGGCAATGGTTCCGGATTTTCGTAATCGCAGATTGTATCTCCGATTTCAAAGCCGTCTACACCGATAATGGCACAGATATCACCCGATGATACCGCATCGGTTTTTTTGCGTCCCAAACCTTCGAATGTATGTACTTCTTTGATTTTAGACTTCACCATCGAGCCGTCACGCTTTGCCAGAGTAATGTTCATGCCTTCTTTCAATGTTCCGCGATGAACGCGGCCCACAGCGATACGTCCGGTATATGATGAATAGTCCAAAGAGGTAATCAACATTTGTGGAGTACCTTCCAGTTGTTTTGGAGCGGGAATATGTTCGATGATAGCATCCAGCAGTGCTGTCAGGTTGTCGGTCGGAGTTTTCCAGTCAGTGCCCATCCAGTTATTTTTGGCGGAACCATAGATAACCGGGAAGTCCAACTGATCTTCTGTGGCGTTGAGGCTGAACATCAAGTCGAACACCATTTCGTATACTTCTTCCGGGCGGCAGTTGGGCTTATCCACCTTGTTGACTACCACTAGCGGCTTCAAACCGAGTTGTAATGCCTTTTGGAGTACAAACCGAGTTTGAGGCATCGGGCCTTCAAACGCATCTACCAGCAGGATACATCCATCGGCCATATTGAGCACACGTTCCACTTCACCACCGAAGTCGGCGTGTCCCGGAGTATCAATAATATTGATTTTTGTTCCATTGTAGTTAATTGAAACGTTCTTCGAAAGGATTGTTATACCTCTCTCACGTTCCAAGTCATTGTTATCCAATACCAGTTCCCCATTGGTCTGGTCGTTGCGGAACAAATGTCCCGCCAACATCATCTTGTCCACGAGCGTTGTTTTTCCGTGGTCTACGTGGGCGATGATGGCAATGTTTCTAATGTCTTGCATACTATACCTAATATTTGGCTGCAAAGGTACGATTTTTAGTTGAAAAAATATTTGGCTGTTAACGTTTATTTTTTATCTTCGGTCTCTTCTTTGCTGTTAAATGTAGATGGAGTTGTTCCGTAGAAATCGACAAAGTGCTTTCTGAAGGTTGGAATGTCGTTATAGCCCACCATTTCGGCTACCTCCTGCACGCTATATTTTTTAGTCCGCAACAGCTCTGCCGAGCGTTTCAGGCGCACGCCTCTTACCAGCTCTATAATAGTAAAGTTGGTGAGTTGCTTCACTCTTCGGTAGAGGGTGGGCTGGCTCATGTTCAGCATTTCGGCAAGTTTCTTCACATTGAAGTCCTGATTTTGCAGATTGTCATTTACAATTTTCAGGATTTGTGTGACAAACGGATCTTCAATTTCTATGGCAATTTCGTTTTCTTCTTGCGTATCTCCGATAGTGCTGATAGACGGCATCAGCAGTTTGGTATAGATTTGTTTCAATTCCACTCTGCTCTTGATGAGTCGTTTTACTTTTGTGCGCAGAATTTCCGGGTTGAACGGTTTCAGGATATAATCGTCGGCCCCCAGTTCGATACCTTTCACCACATCCTCATCGCCTACTAATGCTGTCAGCAGGATGATAGGAATATGGCAAGTCTTTAAATCCTCTTTCAGTATGCGGCAACATTCGAATCCGTCCATCACAGGCATCATTACATCGGTAATAATCAGGTCGGGTATCTCTTTACGTGCTATTTTCACTCCTTCTTCACCGTTTTCTGCCATAATGATATTATAGGTTCCGCCGAATAACACTTTCAGATAAAGCCGGATATCCGCATGGTCTTCGATAACGAGTATTTTATATTTCGTTTCAGGACTTTCAATCGGTCGGGGGATGATGCTGTCCTGCAGTTCCTGTTTCTTCTTGTCCTCCACAGTGATAATCTTTGCCTGGCTGTCGTCTACCTGCATGTGTCCCGGTTTGACGAATACCACATATTCTTCTCCTTCAAAATGCTTTTTGCCCAGCGGAATATACAAGGTGACGGAAGTACCAGTTTCTTTGTCTTGCTTGATTTGAATATCTCCGTGATGGTCGAGTGCCGTTCTTCTCATAATCTCGATACCCAGTTCAGGATGCAGATAATTGCTCGGCGAGATATAAGTATCTTCTCCCAGATAGGTGACAGATGATTCCTCAATCACTTCTTTTCCATCATCTTCGATAGTGAAAAGGCAGTATTCTTTTCCTTTCAGGTTTGTGGTGCTGACAATAAAGCGGACGGCACCGGCATAAGAGATATGCCGGTATGCGTTCGACATTATATTTTTGAGGACAAACATGATTTTTTGCCAGTCAATCCATATTTCCGCGTTTATCTTGTTGTCCTTGTCGTAATACAAGTTGATGGGGCTGACATTCAGCAGCTCATACGAAGAGCGTACCACTTCGTCGGCTATACGGCTTGCCGCGTATGGAGCTACATTCAGCGTAGGGCCATAGTTTTCTTCCTGATGAATATTAAGCAATTGGTTACAAATGTCCTGCATGCAGATTGAGTTTCGATAGGCCACTTTTACTTTTTGCAGGAACGACTCCGGCAATGCCGAGTTGTCTATCATTTCTTTCAGAGGTGCGGTGACCAGTGACAGGGGCGTTCTCAGTTCACGTGCCAGCATATACCTGATTTGGTCACGCATTTGCTGATTCTTCTTTTCTTCCGCCCTTATCTCCGTAGCCTCTTCCAGACGCTCTTTCATTTGCACTTCCTTTTCTTTATACAGCTGCCGCTTCAGTGCTTTCCTATTGAGGTAGAGCCAAGTCAGGAATATGGATATTATGATGATAAGTATGTAGCCTGCAACCGCCCATCCGGTAGTAGCCCAATACTTGCCGACAGTGATAGCGATGCGGGTGATTTGTTCATTTCCTTCTATCGGATAGGAGGGCTTTATTTCGAGTATATAGTCTCCCGGTTTGATGTTACTTAGCCTTACCTGGTCATAATCACCAAAACGCCATTCTTTGTCATTGGGCAGCAGGCGGTATTCCACCTTATTGGGAGAAGTGCCGTAACGCAAGTCACTCAGGTAAAGCACGAGATTGTTATTGTTGTAGTTCAGGGTAAGCCGGTCTATTAAATGCGCCGGTTTATCCAAAATGACTTGTCCGTTTACTTTTTCGCCTATTTCCACTTTGTTATAATTCACATCAATGTCGGCGATATAATATTTTCGGTTGCTGGAAGTTTCTTTCAGCTGTCGGGGGTCAAAGTAAAGTAAGCCCGTAGAGTTTACCCACAGTAATTTTCCGTTGTTCAGCCGGCAAACCTGATAATAGTTCTCGGGGAAGGCATACAGATAGAAAGAATTGTTCTTATTGTTGACGGTTATAATGCCCGAATTGGTGCCCAGCCAGGTATTTCCGTTTCGGTCGTCTACCATGCAGTCGATGTGTCCGTTGGGTAAATCTCTGTCAAGAAGCATGGTCGACACCACATTTTTTTCTTTTCCGTCGATTTGGATAATCTTGTTAGCGTATGATACGAATAATTGATTATAGTTATTCATATAGATAGCCATAACCTTTCCCGGAACCAGATTGTTTTTCTGTTCGTATCCTCCACTCAGTGTTACTTTCTTACCTTCGCGCACAGCCTGGAACAATCCTTTTGCTGTTCCCAGCCACATGGTGCCGTCACCATCCTCGCAGATGGCGGTTATTTTTTCTATTTCTTTCGTATAAGGCATATATGCCAGACAGTTTTTACCTTGGTGGTCGTATACCATCAAGGCATTTTCTGTTGCAATCCATAAATCGTTGCGCGAGTTGAGGAAAAGTATTTTGATAGCAGAGACCTGATTATCCGTTTCTTCCGGCTGGGGGTGAAAAGAAACAATTTCGTTGGTGGTAGGTTTCATCAAGAGAATATCTCCTTTCTCGTCTCCGAACCACAAGTGTCCGTTTTTGTCTTTAAACAAACAGTAATCTCCGTTTTTGTCGGCTTTCTCCCATGGCAGGAACTGTATATTCGGCGAGAGACTCTTTGTTTGGCTTTTATATATACCCTTGTTGTCGGTAGCCAGCCATATACATCCGTTGCTGTCTTCTGCTATTCCATTAAGTGACCTTATTTCATTGTCCAGTTGGATGCGGTTTACATTATCTCCCAACAAATTTAATTTCAGCAACCCTCTTCCGAAAGTGCCAACCCATAACACCTGGCTCTGCTTGTCGAGATAAATGCGCGTGATTCTGTTTTTGATGATAGGTTCGTAATAAATATCATTTTCAATCAAGTTGATTATTTTAATGGGAGCTTTCAGATACTCTTTATTCTCAAATTTGACTAACGCCAATGAAGTGCCCGATGCCATGACGAAAGTAGTGTCGTCTGCTTGTATGATATCACGGACGCATGCGTCTTGCACACTGTGCGTATGGTCTCCTTTGTCCAGTTTACGTGCCGCCTTTGTTATTGTGTCATAGCAGAGCACTCCATTGTTGTGGCTGCAAATCCACAAGTACTCATTATATATATGTATATTGTCAATATCCTCTGCATTGGTTATTCCCAGTTCGGTGCAGTCCAGTGATTCGCCTTTCTTTTCTGTCAGGTTATAGAATATGAGTTTGTTTTCGCGGGTAAGTATATAGAGGCTGTTATTGTAGCCGTAAAATTTGGAGGGTGTACCTTTTATATTTGGCAGGGGAGCGGGTGTAATGTTCATCTTGTCAATTTCATATTCGGCTTTCAGCTCTACCGCTCCTTGTGAGGTGATGGCATATATCCTGTCTTTTACTACACATAAGTCATGAATATCTTCCAGCACCTCCGGGGTAGACGAGGTGAGAGGCATATAACATCCCCTCATTTTGTCGAAACACGACAATGTGTTCAGATTGGTTATTCGTGACCAAATCATCTTGTCGGAAGTCTCGTAAATACCGGTAATGGAATGAGGCTCTTTGCTTGCCGAATTATAGTTGTGAAAGTGTATTCCATCGTAGCGGCTTAGACCGACATCCGTGCCCAACCATAGAAATCCATCTTTATCCTGATAGATTTCGGTTAGTGTATTGTTGCTTAATCCCTCTTGTTTGGTAAGTAACTGGATTCCCGTCTGTCGGAAAAAACTTTGTGCTTTAGCTTTGGTTACTCCCATACCTACTAACAGGACAGCTACAAGTAGTCCTGTAATCGGTGTCGTTAATGTTCCGCTTCTTTTCATATTCCCTTCATTTCATTTTAATCTATAGTACACTTACGGTTCTATATGCTTATGTCATATATCTTTCTTAGACTATTTTAAGGATATCTGCAAAAATAGACTTTTAATATGTTATAATCAATATTTTAGCTTAGAAACTTTTTAAAAAGTCGGATAAGTCAGGCCGCATGCTGCTGCCATGATGAGTGGTATATCAATCATAGTTTTCTTTTCTGTATTGTAAATCAGTGTGTTATGATTGAATGATATACCATTGAAGTGTCATACGTTAAATAATAATTCAAAAGAAAGGAAGTGAAGAACCCATGTGCACCTATCACGCATACAGATTCTTCCTTCCCTTCATAGAGCTTAATATCACCCCACAATCTTTTCAGCCCTAACTGATTTATAGAATCTGATACCTATAGTTTATAAGTGAATGAAGCGTCATGGTTCTTCGGGTTATAAGTACCCTGGATGCTAACCGGAATCTGCATATATTTGATTCCGTTGTCTGCCACCTTCATATAAATATAGCTTTCTGATTGGAAAATAAAATTGCCTTCACTGTTGTCGCTGGCCAAGCTGAATCCTTTCACATACCATTTCATGAGTGAGGAACTACATTCGGCATTATATCCGTTATAATATAAGTCACCATCGGCATAGCTGGTAAGGTTAAGCTGAATTGTGAAGGTGTATTTGCCATTGATTGTCTGGCTGGTAATCACTTTCAGCAAAGTTTGATTGCCCTTATCGGCAGCCAATACATTATGTTCTTCTTTCGCATTGGTATGTTTGCGAAGATTCGATAAGATTTCATCTGCTTCCTTTAAACTGATAGCAGGTAAATCGTTTAGATTCAAATTGTCAGAATTGTTTTCCTCGTATGTAACACTTCTGGCGCCATACGTTTTTTCCAAAAAATACGTTGAACTTGAGTTGTCAACGGGGTCACTACTTTCTGCAGTGCAGGATGCCAAACTCATCATGATGAGTGTGACAATTAATAAATAAATTGCCTTCATAGAACTATTTTTTTATTATTTCTTATACGTTTGAATGATTGACCCATTATCATTCGCTTCAAAAGTAGGTATTATTTTCAAATAAACAAATTATTTCAGAGATTTTTTGAAGAAAACACCCTCTTTTTATGAATTAAACGCCCCTTGTTGAACAAAACAGGGGTGTTTTAGGCATAAGGCGGCGTATTATTCACTATGAATGAAATACAGGTGCCGAATGAAAGAAACGCCATCGGTGTTTCTTTCATCCCAATGAATAATTCTCCGTGAATAATTTCCCGACACTTTATCCCGATGAGGGGTGAATTAATTTCGGGGCTACTTTGCATTTTGCCGAAACTACCTCTTAACAAAGACTAATTCGCCAACTTCCTGTTAAAAAAATAGAGCCTATCTTTGCAGCAGTAGAAAACAACTTTAGGTGAAATGAATATGGTAATAAGAAGAACTTTATTTGTATTGATGTGTCTGCTGGCTTCTTCCTTATATATGTATGGACAGGTAGCTGTTAAGACCAATGTGGCGATGGATGCAGTTGCCATACCGAATCTGGGAGTAGAAGTGGGTTTGAGCAAGAAACTGACCTTGGATATACCGGTGTATTACAATCCATGGAAGTACAGCGACAATAAAATGCTGAAGCTGGCAATGGTTCAACCCGAACTCCGCTATTGGCTTTGTGATAAATTCAACGGCCACTTCTTTGGTGCCCATCTGATGGGAGGCGCTTATCACACCACCGGCATCGATTTACCTTTCTCGCCTTTTGATGATTTGAAAGACTATCGTTATAAAGGTCGGTTCTATGGCGGTGGCATCAGTTACGGTTACCAGTTTGTATTGGGGCGTCATTGGAACCTGGGCGCAACCATAGGTATCGGCTATGCATACGTGAGCTATAAGAAATATGAGTGTGAAGAATGTGGAGACATGGTAGAGAAATCTCATAAGAACTATTTCGGTCCTACCAAGGCTGCCCTCAACCTTATTTATATATTCTAAAAACAGATGAATTATGAAACTGATACGCTATATCCTTTTAACATTGTTGCTGCCGGTGCTTCCGGCAGGTGCACAGAATCTGTGCGGCAGCCGGGTTCAGGTTGCTAACCCTTCTATCCTGATAGGTGACAACGGCCAGGTGATGATAGGAATGGATGTTACCCTTCCGGCCGATATGCAGCTATCTTCCAACCGTGTGGCTACACTCACTCCGGTGCTGAAGACTCAAGATAACAGTTATAATAAGGTGTTGCCTGCCATTTGGGTGTATGGCCGCACACGCAATATCGTGCAGCAGCGCAATCATGAAATTCCTGCGGATGCCTTCTCGGTGTTGCGCCGCAAGAACGGAACATCACAAACGGTGAATTACTCGGCACGCATCCCTTACGAAAAGTGGATGAACGGTGCAGAGCTTGAGCTGTTGGCCGATGTACGTGGTTGTGCCAACTGCCAGAAGGAAGAGAGCAATGCCCTCATCGCTCGTGCCAACTTGGAACGTTACACCGTGCAGCCGATGGTAGCTTTTGTATCTCCGGCTGTCGAAGCCATCAAAAACCGTGCTGAAGAAGGTCAGGCTTATCTCGACTTTCCGGTGAACCAGACAAAGATTTATCCCGACTACCGCCGCAATCCTTCCGAACTCGAAAAGATTAAGGCAACGGTAGATGTGGTGAAGAACGATGCCAATACACAGATTACCGAGATAGACATCACCGGCTATGCATCTCCCGAAGGCCGTTATGCATCCAATGCTCGTCTGGCTCAAGGCCGTGCCGAGGCGCTGAAGAAGTATGTGATGGACTCCTACGGTTTCAAGTCAGACCTGTTCCGGGTTAATTCGGTAGCCGAAGACTGGGCCGGCCTGCGTGACTATGTGGCAAAGAGCAATTTGCCGCGCAAAGACGAAATACTGTTCATAATAGATAAGGATGAAAATGATTTTGATTTCAAAGAAGGACGCATCAAAGCTTTGGATGGTGGCAAGATATACGCTTCACTGTTGCAGGACTGCTATCCGGGCTTGCGTCATTCAGACTACACAGTGCGCTATGTGGTGCGCGGATTTAATGTAGAAGAAGCGAAACAAATCATAAAGACACGTCCCCAGCAGTTGAGCTTGCAGGAAATGTACCTGGTGGCTCAGACCTATGCAAAGGGCAGTAAGGAATTCAACGAAGTGTTCGATGTGGCAGTGCGCATGTTCCCTGATGACCCAACAGCGAATATAAACGCTGCCGCTATCGAACTCCAACGAGGTGACTTGCAACAGGCAGCCCGTTATCTGGACAAGGCTGATGCACAAGCGAGTGCAACGCTGAACAACAGAGGCGTGCTGAATCTGTTGCAGGGAGACCTCGACCAAGCAGAGACTAATTTCAAGAAGGCACAGGGCCTAGGTTCTTCCGAAGCCGGTGCCAACTTGGAAGAAGTCGCTAAAAAAAGAAAAGACAATGCTATATTTGGAAATAAGAAATAAACAGTACAATAAAAGATGTTAGAAGAAACTTGCTCTTTGTGAAAAGCGCAAGGTAAAATCCGGGACAGCAGAGGCTGTACCCGGATTTTGAATTATTATTAGCAACAAAAGCACTCCTGCTTATCCCGAAATTGAAACAAAACAGTATATTTGCGGTTAATACACTACGAACGAAAAAAGCAATAAAATGAATAACAGAATTTATCCGTTCATTGATGATTATGACTTCGATAAGATATTCACTCAGGAAGCATTCGAACAAGACCCTGTGCGCTATGAAAATAGTGTCAATGCCTACCGTGACTATTTGGCTACTATTGACTATGCTGCCAAGAAGGGTATCGAGGAAGGTTTTGAAGAAGGTGTTCAGAAAGGTATTGAAGAAGGTATCGAGAAAGGCTTGCAGAAAGGGGAACAAAAAAAAGCTCTTGAAATTGCCCGCAATCTGAAATCCATGGGAATGACACCGGAGCAGATTATGAACATCACCCATCTTTCCCTTGCCGAAATTGATTCCCTCTGAATTGATTCCCTTTGATAAGAAAGAATATATTTTCAGTAAAGGTGAGCGTAATGTCTCACCTTTTTTTATTTCCGGTCTTCCGTAAAAAGAGTATCATTCGTTCTTGCCGATAGCTAACTGATTATATCAGTCCGACTAAGCGTTTCCCTCCTTTAGATTATCCCCTTTTATAAGTCGAACTATTACAGTCTCCGGCAGTGGACTGTACGGTCTGCTGCAATGGACTGTACAGTCTGCAGTAATGGACTATACAGTCCATTGCCGCAGACTATAGTAATCTTCCGCTCAAAAGACCTTAGCTGACGGCATGAAACACCTTACCCTTCCCTTTGTATGCGATAAGCAGTAGGAAAGCGTCGGCAAATCCACCTTTAGACACTGAACGTTTTACCTTGTGGTGGGCAATTCATTGAATAATTTAACAATTGAAAAAAGGAGACTTGAAAAAGCTTCTTCCCGCAAAAAATAATTGGAAAAAAGATAGTGGGTATTTTGTGCATCGCAATGTGTGTATCATTCAAAATTGAATTAAATGCCCTTGAAATTACCCATGAAATGCACTTTTCCGAATTTGCCAATCTATTTTGCCGAAAACACCGATTAAGACCAATCCTAAAACGCCCTTATCTTTGCAATGTCGAAAGACAAGAACGAATGCGAGAATGAAATTTACAAAACATAATAATTGCAAACTTAAAAATTAAAATTATGAAGATTAAGGGTTTATTATTCGGACTGTTTGCATGCGCTGCATTAGCTGCATGTACAAACGAAGACATTGTGGATAACAATGGTAATGGCGAACAAGAAAAAGTGAAGGCTAACTTGACATTGGTAATTGGTGCTACTACTGATTCATCACGTGCGGCTGATAATGAAAATGGTGATAAAATAGATTTCGGTACGGAAGGCGAGTCTGGTGTAACTGATGCTGTGGTTTTGCTGCACAAAGAGGGTAAGGAGTTTGCTTTCTCTTTGAGTAAATCTGAATTGAATGAACAAGGAAGTGGTACAAATATTACTTATGAGCCTCAACTAAAAGTTGCTGAATCGGGTACTTATGATGTTATTGTGATTTTGAACCCTTGTCAGGATATCAAAACTGCAATGGAAACGTTTGAAAGCGCTGGTACTCTTCCTTCAGGCAAAAAAACTATGTATGACTATATTACTAGCTATGAAGTAAATGCTGCTACTAGTGGTGAACCTACATCTGTTATTGCTAGCAACAATCATTTTATGATGGTTAATAAAGTGCTGGGGCAAGCGATTGTAGTTTCAAATCAGGAAGGCAGCCCATCCACTGCTTCTGTTGATGTAGAGCGTGTTGTTTCCAAGATTACTTATGCATCTGGTGCAGAAAGCAATCTGTATAAGGTGGAAGATACAACTGACAAATATACAGTTGAAACAACTGTTGGTTGGCGTGTTGAAAATGGGATTGCTACCTATATGACCGGTATGGCTCATGGTACATTGGATGGACAAGATATCTATGAACATAAAGGTGATTATTATGTGTCTAAAGGTGAAACCTATCCTGGTGCAAATGGTAATCCTGAGGCTGAACTGTTTGAAAAAACAACCGTTGATAATGAAGACGATATCGTATGGAAAACACAGAAGGAATCCGGTACTAGAAATTGGTATGTTAAGTTGGATAAAGTTGCTTTGGTGAATCTTTCTAACTCTGTATATGCTGTAAGACATCTTGCTACTGAATCAACTTGGGAGAATCCTACATTCTTTGGATCTTTAGGCGCCAAGAACTATTTGATGGATCCGAATACCGTGGCAAAAAATGCTAATGGAACAGAGTATAATAACTATTTCTATAATGTAGCAGATGATGTGAAAGCCGTGCAGGTAATTAAAAATGATGAAGAAACTGATGAATTTAAAGCATACTTCCAGGAGTTGCCTTCCACAGAAACAACTGAGGGGATTATAGGAGAACGTTTAGCTTATTGTTTTGAAAACATCGTAAAGAAGGCAAACCAGAATGGTAATTATGTAACAGGTGTGATTTTCCGTGGTCAGATTTGCAATGCAGACGGTGACTCTTATAATAATGACGTATATAAATATAAGGGAAAATATTATTTGAGCCTTGCGGAAGCTGCTGCTAATAACGGTAAATCTATAAATGATGTTAAAGCAGATACGGAAAACTTAACTACATACGAAAGTGGACATTGTTACTATTGTTCAGAAGATATTTTCCACCATGAAGGAAGCGAAACTATGGAACGTGCAATTATGCGTAACAATGTTTATGTGTTGAAGGTAACAGGTTTCAAATCGATTGGTAGTGCAGAAATTGTATTCCCGACAGGTGACGAACAAGGTGAGGATACAGACAAGAACTTCTATCTGAAGTTGTCAGCTCAGATTCTTCCTTGGCAGGTACGTTTCAACAACATTGAATTCTAATCCGAACACAAAAACTCTCTAAATAAAGTGGAGGAGGTAATCCTCCTCCACTCCTTTTTCAGAAATTACTATTCTAACATTCCATTAAAACAATAAAAGCATGAAAACAGTAAAAACATTCGCCCGACAATTCTCTTTTGGCTTGATGATGGCCATGACATTGGGAAGTGCCGTTGTGTCGTGCGACAGCATACTCGATGAAGATGATGTAGATTGCTCTGTAGAATATAGAGTAAAATTCAAATATGACTATAACATGAAGTATGCCGATGCTTTCTCTCGCGAAGTAAGCAGTGTTGCTCTTTATGCTTTTGATGACAACGGCAAGCTGGTATACCAGAAAACTGAGGCAGGCGATGCTTTGGCCGCCGACGGCTACTCGATGGTGGTCGATATGGAGCCGGGCGATTACCACCTTATTACATGGGCGGGTCTGAGCGATGAGGCCTCCTTCTCCGTTCCTTTGATTACGCAGGGAGTGTCTTCGTTGGAAGAGCTTCAATGTAAAATGGACCGCATTTACTCTCGTGCAGCCGACGGAAGCGCTGTGGTAAGCAGCAAACTTTCTTCTTTGTGGCATGGCGAGGTTACCAAACAGTCGTTTACCCGCGCGGCAACCCAACAAGTGGTGACTGTTCCTTTGGTGAAGAACACCAATACCATCCGCGTTATCCTCCAGCAAATGGACGGGGTAACGGTAGATGTAGATAAATTTGAATTTACGATTACGGACGACAACGGTTTGATGAACTACGACAACAAACTGATTTCGGACGAAACTCTGACATATTATCCTTATTACCGTGCACAGGGCGGTACGGTGGTAGGCAAGTCGGCACGTGCCGAAGGCGACACGGCTGGCGAAGATGACAACATCAGCGTAGCGATTGCCCAAATCACAGTGGGCCGGTTGGTGGAGGAAAACAACCCCAAGCTGACTATTACCAACACCGAGACCGGCGAAACGGTTCTCTCCATCCCCTTAGTGAAATACCTGTTGCTCACCGAAGCCGAAGGTCATGACATGACTAACCAGGAGTATCTCGACCGTCAAGATGAGTACAACATGACTTTCTTCTTAGACGAAAGTATGAAATGGATTAATACCCGCATCATTATCAATGACTGGGTGGTTCGTTTCAATGATATGAATATGTAATGTGTAACGCATAACAAAAAGAAATTATGAAGAAATGGTACTCATATATAATATTACTCCTCGTTTGTATCGGGTTTGCTTCGTGTCAGGACAATGGCACGGTGCCCGAACCGCAGACCGACGGACGGGTGAGCGTGCACTTGCAGATTGCATTGCCGGGGGGAGACCCGGCAGAACGGGGGGCACAGGCACGAGACTTTACGGATGGTGGCACGGATGATACAACGGAGGGACAAAAGACAATCATTGCAGATGATGTCTATGTATTGGTATTCCAAGGAAATACTTTTAAAGGGAGAGTTCCAATTACCTCTGTTACCAATCAGTCAGGCAATTCTAACGTGAAGGTTTTGGAAGGTACGTTTGATGCAACAGGTCTTTTCGGCAGTTCTTTGAAGTTGGTGGTTTTAGCCAATTTAAAGCAGAATGAAGTGAATACTACTTTCAGCGAAAGCATCTCAGAGTCTGACCTTTATAACTCTTTGATTTATTCTTATGATGGAACTCAGACTCCGTGGAACACTGATGAAACGTCATTGGATTATCGTCGTATTCCGATGTGGGGAGCTACCTCAGCATTTACTTTATCTGCTAACCAATTAACTCAGTCTTGCGATATGCACCGTGCGGTGGCTAAACTGGGATTCTTGATAGATGGTGGTAAGGGTTATGGAAATAAATTTAAGATTACCGGAATTACCATTAAAGGGGCTATGAATAAAGGCAAATGTAAGTCTGATGCTACTCTCAGTAACAATTATTATATAGTTCCTGATGTGCCGGTTGATGCCGGAACTCAAATTATCAAATACGAAAGACTTAATGTCACCACTTCATACGAAAATAAGATTTATCTGCCGGAACAGGATATTGCTAAAAGACCTTTGACTATTACTGTAGCCTACGAACAAAACGGCGTAGCAAAGGAGAAAGATATAGAATTTTCTGAGAATGTGATTCGTAACCATTCATACATATATAATATTACGGTGAAGGATGAAAACATCATCGTTTTGTCATACGATGTTTATGCTTGGCAGGCTGTAGGCAGTGTAACTGTTCCGCCATTTGAATAAATAAGTAGAGGAGGAAAAAGTATGAAAAGAAACAATTTATATATGCAGTTTAAGTATGTAGTTTTGCTGATTCTACTTGTATCGGGCATGATTTCGTGTGCTGACGATTCGCTTGTTCCTGATGCACAGGTAGGAGGCAGGGAAGTTATAATAAGCATGGAGTTGTCTGTACCTGAAAGGGATTCGGTAAATATTTCAACTCGTGCTATAGATTTGACAGCTCAAGTCTCAGATTTTTATTTGTTTATTTTTGATGCAGGTTCGGAGAAGTTGGTAAGCAAATACTATTTTGCCAGTGGTGAAACGAATAGTGTTTCTGAGTATAGTACAAATGCAAATGCTGTCATTTCACGAAATGAAAATGGAGAAGCTGGTACGTTGTCAAATATTATCACGAGCTCGGGCGAACGGATTATTATGGGGGTTGCCAATGTGAATATGAAAGTTGGTTCAGCTATTCTTGATGATTTAAATGAAGTGACAAATGTAACCGGGCTTAAAACTGCGTTGGCAAAGGAACCGACTGTAACTCCTTCCACATTTACAATGAGTGGATATTATAGTGCCGGCACTGCTTTGTCTGATGATGGTAAAGTTACCATTTCTAAGGATGGACAATTAGATGGAACGATTCATTTGGTTCGTGTTGATGCAAGTATAAAATTTGATGTGGATACCAGTAGCGACAGTCAGGGAAAATTCACGTTGGCAAGCTGGCAGGTAGTGAATGCGCCACGTGAAGTGCATTTGTTTTCTACCGGAGAAGAAGTTGATGAGGCTGCGTATTATAATTCTGTGACTAGTTATGACTTTGCCAATAAGGGAGAGTTTAGTTTTTATGTGCAGGAAAGATGTGCCGGGGCTCAAAAAGAGGTGGAGGCTTATGGTGATCGTGCTGCATGGAGTGAGGTAAAGGATTCCGGCAAAGAGAGTGAAAGGAAAGTTTTCACCAATGCGCCTTCCAATGCCACATACGTGTTGTTGAAAGGACATTTTTCCGGAAAGTCTTATGTAACAGATGAAAATGGGAAAAAATCAGATGCTCCTGTTACGGTAGATGCCGATGTACAATATTATATTCTGCTTGGAGAAAATTCAGGTAATGATTATAATAGCTACATTACTAATCGCAATACGCAATATACCTATATCGTTCGGGTAAAAGGTGTGAATGAAATAACAGTGGAAGTAAATACTAAATCAGAGAACCGCCCGGATGCGGAAGGTGATGTCGTTATATTTGATGGAGGACAACCTGTGCCGTTTGATTCGCATTATGGTACCGCTGTTTTGGAATTTACAAAAGCACAGATTGAAACAGCTAAGAAACTTAAGAGTTTTGGTTATGCTGTCAATACGCCTTACGGTAGTATTGCTTATAGAGAAGATGATACGGAAACGGCAGAACAGAAACGTTATTCCAATTGGGTGAAATTTGTTAAAAAAACGACTTCTAGTGATGGTAAGTATTATCCATATCCGTATACGAAAGCTAGCAAAGATAATAAGAAAATAATGACTGTTAAGGAATTCTTGGATGATTTGAAGAAAAATACCAGTTATGATAGCAATAATAAAGTCCGTTATACGGTTTATGTGGATGAAAACTATTATGAGAAAAATCCGAAGACAAATGATGTTGCTTCATGGAAAGAATTTGTGAATACGGATGACCGTAAGTTATTGATTTTGGCAAACACAAAAATAAGCTCGGATGGACGGAGCAGTGTGACTTCTGCTGCTTATGTGTTGCGCCAAAAGGCAATATTGACCATTTATAATAAAGATGCGTCGGGATTGAATCGTGCTTGGGGACTGGAATCAATAGAAGAGAATTTGACAGAAGGAAGTAAAACAATGCCGAAAGGTACAAACATTACATCTGGTCAGGATGAAAAATATGGTCGTAAGAATACCCTTAGCACGGTTTATTATCCTAATAATGAAAATGCTTGGACGACCCTTATTGATGATAGAGGGTATCTGACATTTAAAATTGATAAGAAGGCACAGAATATGATATATGCTTGTATGCAGCGTAATAGAGATTTGAATGGAGATGGAAAGATTACAGCCGATGAGGTTCGCTGGTATGTACCTTCTCTGTATCAATATCAGCAAATGTATATAGGAATGTATGGCATTAATGACCAGGCTGCTCGTCTGTACTTTAATGAAGCGATTGGTGATAATAGAAAGTGGGAGTATAAACATTATATTTCTAGTTACAATCAGCAAATATTATGGGCCGAGGAGGGATTGTCGAACGGTTCTAAAAATGATTCTTTTGATTCAAAGTTCTATGTTCGCTGTGTGCGTGACCTCGGTGTAGATGTATCTGAAACGGATAGAGATAATATCAAGTGGGATGATGAAAATCAATATCAGAATATTTTCACCAAGTCTGATGAGACTATTGAATTGACCTATTTGAATAGAGCGTCTGTACGTGAGAGTTTGGAGTCTAAAGAGATAGATGGGCATTGTACCACTTTTAGTGAAAATAATAGGCCGGCTATTAAATTTACATATAATAAGTCTCTAACAGAAAAGGTTAAATTCAAAGACGAGAATACAAAGGCTGAGGATGGGCGGAGTACTGTTTGTGGTAAAACTTTTGGAAACTCATGGCGTATTCCTACTTTGACAGAAGTGAATATAATGATGCAGGCTACTTCTTCAGAAACGATTAAAGGAGATGCTGAAATTTTATTAACACGTACTAAATTTGAATTTTGGGAATGGAACGACCAAGAAACCAAAGATAATATACCAACTAACTCGCTTGTGACTAAATGGAATTCTAAGGGGCAAGATCGTTATTCGGGTCGTTATGCTCATGTTTACAAGTCTTTGTTCTATCTGGCTAATGGTTTTTCATATAACTGGACTCGGGATGGGCATGGTAAACTTTATAATGATGGGACTAATGATCAAAACATACAAGGAAAGATTCGATGTGTACGCGATGGAAATTAATTAAGAATTAGAAGAAATTGATACTATGGATATTTTTGAAATCATGGATAGAGAATCATCAAGTCGCTCGGAAGTGTACTTGTATGAAGAGAATGGTAAATGGTATGCATACGACCGTTCGGCAGTTCTGCTCAAGAAGTTGGCTGCTGGGGCTGTCGAGCTAAAAAACCATGTGTGTTCCTTCTACGGTGTCATGCTGGAGAAGGTGGAGGTAGACCTCAATCTGCTGCTCAATGCGAGCTGGTTTGTCGCTCTATGCTCTGATTCGGAAATGCTGTTGCTAAAGAACGATTAAAAAAGGAAAATTATCATGTGTGAGGTCGTAAAAGTATTGGAAAGAGAACTGGATAACTCCGGCTTGATATACATCTATCAGGAAGGGGACGAAGGCAAATGGTATGTTTACGAACGGTCTGCATATTTCTTGAGCCGGATAATGACCGGCATTTCATTGGAACGCTATGTCATGGACAATACGCTGTGGCTTGCACGTGCCATAGTGGATATTGACCGTATACCTCAAGACTTGGTTATCAGTTACAGTCATAAAGAATATGTGCTGAGATATACTCTTCAAAACGGTTTCCAAGAGTGGCTCTCGGAACTGGATGGAGTAATTCCCAGCTGAATGATTTAACAGTTAAGTAAAAAAGAAGTCCCCCTCCGTGTTTCTTCAAAAATAAATAAGAAACCGGAGGGGGGCTTTTCTTTCATCAGGACAGGCATATTATTCAAAAGTGAAGGAAATGCCCCATATAATGCCGTTAATACCCACTCTTCACATTTTGCCAACCTTATTTTGCCGAAAACACCGACGGACACCGTAGTGGAAAGTCTTTATCTTTGCATCAGTGATGAACAATAAAAGAAAGAGCTCAGTGCTGGGCCGGAAAGGAACAAAGATATGAAGATTAAGGGTTTATTAAGTAGAACGTTCGCATGTACTACAATGATGGCTGTGGCAGTAGGGTTCACAGCCACGTCATGCGACAGTATTTTGGACGAAGACGATGTGGACTGCTCTGTGGAATACAGGGTGAAGTTTAAGTATGATTATAACATGAAGTATGCCGATGCTTTCTCTCGCGAAGTAAGCAGTGTTGCTCTTTATGCTTTTGATGACAACGGCAAGCTGGTATACCAGAAAACTGAGGCAGGCGATGCTTTGGCCGCCGACGGCTACTCGATGGTGGTCGATATGGAGCCGGGCGATTACCACCTTATTACATGGGCGGGTCTGAGCGATGAGGCCTCCTTCTCCGTTCCTTTGATTACGCAGGGAGTGTCTTCGTTGGAAGAGCTTCAATGTAAAATGGACCGCATTTACTCTCGTGCAGCCGACGGAAGCGCTGTGGTAAGCAGCAAACTTTCTTCTTTGTGGCATGGCGAGGTTACCAAACAGTCGTTTACCCGCGCGGCAACCCAACAAGTGGTGACTGTTCCTTTGGTGAAGAACACCAATACCATCCGCGTTATCCTCCAGCAAATGGACGGGGTAACGGTAGATGTAGATAAATTTGAATTTACGATTACGGACGACAACGGTTTGATGAACTACGACAACAAACTGATTTCGGACGAAACTCTGACATATTATCCTTATTACCGTGCACAGGGCGGTACGGTGGTAGGCAAGTCGGCACGTGCCGAAGGCGACACGGCTGGCGAAGATGACAACATCAGCGTAGCGATTGCCCAAATCACAGTGGGCCGGTTGGTGGAGGAAAACAACCCCAAGCTGACTATTACCAACACCGAGACCGGCGAAACGGTTCTCTCCATCCCCTTAGTGAAATACCTGTTGCTCACCGAAGCCGAAGGTCATGACATGACTAACCAGGAGTATCTCGACCGTCAAGATGAGTACAACATGACTTTCTTCTTAGACGAAAGTATGAAATGGATTAATACCCGCATCATTATCAATGACTGGGTGGTTCGTTTCAATGATATGAATATGTGATGAGTGTGTAACGCTTAAAAACAGAGGAATCATGAAGAAATGGTTAACATATATAATGGTGGCGATGTTCTGCATCGGGCTTGCGTCGTGTGCCGACGTGATGGACGAAGGCGGGGGATGCCCTGAAGGAAAGGCGACAGTGAGACTGAAGATTTCCATGCCCACAGCAGAGGGGGCTCCTTATAGTGTGGCGAGGGAAACTACAGGCGAAGAGCAATATGAGAACACGATAAAGGGTACGTCGGATATACATATCTATGTTTTCAATAATGGTGATGGTAGTTGCATGGGCGAAGTGACCGGCTTGCAGCTTTCGGGTAACGATTATGATATAACAAGAGAGATTACAGGCGTGTTGCCTGATAATGTTTATGGGAAAAGTGTGAGGTTGGTGATGATGGCAAACTATGAAAGCAGAGGTGTTGCTCTTGTTGTGCCTGGAATAGGTACAAAGTATGCCTACTGGAAAAAGAATCCTACTTTTGGCTATGGAACTGTATCTTGGAGTGTGGCTGACGGAACTAGTGGAAAATATATCCCTATGTCGGGTGAGTGTGTTTTGACTGTTGCCGGCAATATGGGCAACAGTGGAGAGATTCCTTTGGAGCGTGCGGTGGCAAAGGTTCGCATAAAGGTGGCAGATGGATGTGACTATTCGATTGCGAGCTTACAAGCGAAAGGTGCCAAGGATAAAGGCTTTTGCTTGGCGCAGGACCCCTTTGCAGTGCCTGCGGAAGGAGCTTCGCTAGAGAATGTGTTGAAATTTACCGGCAATGAAATTACTTCCGGCAAGCAGAAAGAGTTCTATCTGCCCGAACAGACTCCCGGCGGCACTTCTCTTGAGCTGGTGATGTCAACCGGCAAGGGAAACACGGTTGAAAATGTTCCCGTGGAAATTCGTTTTAAGGATTATGAAGCCGGCTCATCGGAATATGAAGTGCGTAGAAACACCATTTATGAGTTCCTTCTGAGCAAAGGAGACGATAGCGGTAACATTAAGACGGACGTTAAGTCGACAGTAAAAAAATGGGTGGTGGAAGAGATAAATTCTGATTACGAATAAAAGGACAGGAGGAGAAGATATGAAAGCGTTAAAGTATATATGGTTATTCTTTGTGGTCGGACTGTTGGCGGCGTGCACGGCAGAAGATTTGGAGTCTTCCGCTTCGGGCGGCAGTGTGGATGGCGAAGCGGCTACCCAGATTGTAATCTCACGCAATGACTTGCTTCCTGTCAATATGAATGGTAGGGCGGCAGGAGGAATCGACGGATTGCTCTCTAAGGTCAATGATTTGAATATTTTATTTCATGTAAATAAGCATGGAGGGACAGAGGCAACATCGTATACCCATATTTATTGTAAAGGGGATGCTATTAATGTGGATGGTAAGTCTGTAGGTGGTGCTGCCAAGACATATTATATCAATGGGCATAGTGTGGACAAAATGGATACCAATTCGGATGTACATATTCATTGCAACGATTTGGCGGCAAAGCATGTGCTGAAGGTGGAAGTGATAGCGAACTATGGACAAGATTTGTATAACACTACTATTAATCAGTGGAATGCAATAAAGGAAGAAGGTGAGGAGAAGTTGAAGGATGGTTATTGCATGATGTATGGTATGTCTACTATTAAAAATGATACCCAGCATAATGACCCTAATGGTGCTTTGAATTGTAAGCGGTTTGATATCGACTTGAAACGTACCCGCGCCATGCTTTCAGTGAAGTTGGATGGTGCAGGATTATACCCGGGCGTGACGATTACTCCGACCAAGATTCGTTTGCGCAATGTGCCCAGTCAATGTGCGGTTACATCGCTGAATGCGATAGAAAATATAAGTGAGAGTCTTGAAGTCAGTCAAGAACAGACTTTAAATATGGGGGCGGTCACTCAAGGTTCTCATGTAGGCGAACATGCTGATGCAAGCGGTATACCCGAAAATTTTCAGCCTCTTTACCTGTTTGAAAATATGCAGGGAGATAATAATAGTGGAAATACGGAAGCTAGAATAAAGTATCCTGCCGGATGTAGCTCTGTGGATGACGCCAAGAACAGAGAGAAAAACTATAAATATTCTTATGTGGAAATTGATGCTGACTATGCATACCGCGATGCAGCTACACAGGCGGTAAAGGTTAGCGGTAAGATTGTCTATCGCTTCTTCTTGGGAAAGGACGATAAATCTAACTTTGATGTGGAAGGGAATCACTATTATAAATTGACCTTGAACTTAAAAGGTTTTGGTGGTGCCAAGGAAGATGGAAAAGTGGAAGATGGAAAGCTGGTAGTAAATCCGAACGATTTGAGTTGGCGCGTCGATATGGATGTAAGAGACTGGGGTTTTGTGAAAGATAAGTTTGATTTTGATGCACATGATATTGTCGGTACGTTTGCTGTGATGGGTGATGGTTGGAAAGTAAAAAACGTACAGGTAGGTAATCAAGGTACTTCGTGGATAGAGTTTGCTACAGATGATTCTGGGACAGGATGGACAAATCCAACCCTAAATAACTTTACGGTTGGGAAAAATGGAAAACTTATGTTCCATATTCAACCTTTATTTTATGGAAGTGGGCCTTTGGATCCGGATGGAGCATTTACGGAGAAATCTCTGGAAGGAAGTAAACTTTATAGAGAAATGAAGATTATATTGGAGAAAGATTCTAAAACTCAAGAAATTATTGTTAGACAATATGTACCTATTCCTATAAAAGTTACTTATAATGGGATAGAGCAAATTGTTTTTATGGAGCGTTTTGAAGAGTTTGGAGAAGATGATAATACAAAAGATGGCTTTGAATGGGGATGGCAAGGTGATGAATTGTCTAATTTAATAGATAAGTACGGACTTAGTGCAAAATATAGTTATGGTGACAGGGTAGGAAAGGAAAAAGAAGGTCTTAATACTTCTTATTTACAAATAAATAAACCTTCAAGTGCTGCTTATTATTGCTATAGAAAAGGAGAGAAACCTACCAATGGGCAAGGTGCTGAGGTTTTATATTATGCATTACCTGATGAAGCAACGATGCAAGCCATGCTAAATTATCAACATAAGGAAGAGTGGGGGCCATTTGAACCTATATACCGTGGTAGTAATTATTGGACTTCGTCTGTATTGAGTGGTGCTAAGAAGGAAACGAGATACTGGAATGGAAGCGGCTTTGCTTCTACTCCTGATAGAAACCAAAAGATGAGAGTGAGAGCGGTTTATACACATCATCAATGGTGATAACCTCTTCGTAAGTTGAATAATGAAACTCTCTTGGTCTTGAAAGTCTGAGAAAGTGAATGTATTATCTAATTAAAAGGATGTCAAGGCTCGAACGTAACTGTCGACATAGTATCCGGAAAGGTGTTCAGTCTTTCCGGATACATAAGTTGCTGAAACAAAGCTCGAAAACGATTGGAAATCAATCGGATATCGGGCAAAAAACACTATCTTTGTTCTAACTTTTGCAGACGAATCAATAATGAAGATGCATCGATTTACATTCATAGCCCTGCTGCTGGTTCTTCTTGCTTCATGCGGAGGGAAAAAGCAGGAAAATGGGAACGCCGACAAAGCCGGTGAGAAGAAAACATTGGCTTTTACATTGCCCGAAGTGCCTGTTATGCTACAGTCTGCCGAAGACAGGCTGCATTTTGTGGTGAATCACTATTGGGATAAGTTTGAGTTTAAAGATACGGCTTATATCCATGTGCCCGACGTCACGGAGCAGGCAATGGCCAATTATATTGATTTGCTGACACGTGTGCCACAGGCAATGGCGGATTCTTGTGTGACCCGCACTTTGCAGAGTGCATCTGCAGAACCGAAAATGCTGGACTATTTTGTCGAAACATTGCGTAAGTATCTTTTCGACCCTAATTCTCCCATGAGAAATGAAGAGCTGTTTGAGCCGGTGTGCCGTTTCGTTACTGCTTATGCATCGGCGGATGAGGCGGCACAGAGCCGTGCACGCTATGACTTGAAGCTGATTAACATGAACCGGGTGGGCGGTGTTGCTGCCGATTTTGTCTATACACTGGCTTCGGGAGCACAACGGCGTATGCATGATTTACGCACCCCTTATACGTTGCTGTTGTTTTATAACCCTGATTGTCATGGGTGTGCAGAGGTGTTGGCCCACATGAAATCATCTCCTGTGCTCACTGATGAGGAGATTATGAAGCAGGTCAGGATTCTGGCTTTTTATCCTGATGAAGAGCATGAGGTATGGGAGAATCATCAGGACATGATTCCCTCCAAGTGGATAAACGGTTATGATAAGGAATTGACTGTACTGAACAGGGAACTGTATGACTTGAAAGCTATGCCGACCCTTTATTTGCTTGATAAAGATAAAAAAGTATTGCTGAAGGATGCGCCGGTGGAACAAGTGGAGCAATATTTGGCACAAGTGCTTAGCAAGTAATTATTCCGGCTTTTCCATCAGCATTTTGTTGCTGAAGGTGGACGGAGTGGTACCATAGAAATCGACAAAGTGTTTGCGGAACGTAGCAAGGTCGCTGTATCCCACCATTTCGGCTATATCTTGAACGGTGTAACGCCGGCTGCGCAACAACTCGGCAGCACGTTTCAGACGAACGCCCCGAATAAATTCGCTGATGGTGAAATTAGTAATCATCTTCACCCGACGGTAGAGGGTAGGTTGGCTGATGACCATGATGTCTGCCAGCTTTTTCACGTTGAAATCGGGGTTTTTCATGTTTTCATTGATAATTCTCACTATTTCCATGATGAACGGATCTTCGGGGAACCGAATTCCGGCTTCTTCTGTTTTCTCTTCCGATGATGATTCCGACTCGGGACCGGGAGTAAGAAGTCGGGTATATATTTCCTTCAATTCTGCGCGGCTCTTGATGAGACGTTTGACTTTAGTGCGCAGTATGTTGGGGTTGAAAGGTTTCTGGATGTAATCGTCGGCACCCAGCTCGATTCCTTTCATTACATTCGCCTCTTCGGTGAGGGCGGTCAGCAGAATGACGGGGATGTGGCAGGTGGTAAGGTTTTCTTTTACCAACTGGCAGCATTTGAAACCGTCCATTACCGGCATCATGATATCGGTAATGATTAAATCGGGTATTTCTTCGCACGCTTTTTTGAAGCCTTCTTCACCGTTCTCGGCCATCAGCAAGTTGTATTCGTTACCGAATATCAGTTTCAGATACAGACGTATCTCCAGATGGTCTTCTATAATTAATAAGGTGTACTGTTTCTTTGTTTCGACTGTGGAAACCGGAGTTTGGACCGAATCGGCGGTTTCAGTCTGGGGTGGCAAATCAGGAATCGGGGATATGATTGGTGGGGAGGGCCGCTTTTGGAGTGCTGCACGTAAAATAGCGAGGTCAATATGGAGCCGTCTGAAAATAAAATAGACAATAAGCAGCACTATGACAAGGAATATTGTCAATATACCGCATAGGATAGCCCAAGTGTTGGGATTCCATGCACTGCTTGTCGAAAGATAGATGAAAATCATGCCCCTATGAGTCGAATTTTGTTTTGACTGAACAAAGATACGGTTTTTCTTGTTGGGAAAGCAATACTTTTGGAAAAAAGTGAACCATCCAGAGAATCGCTTATTCTTCAGGATGGTTCTATAATAAAAAATGATATGAAGGGGCTTTAGTATAATTGAAGAAATACATCGTTTATTTCTTCGATACAAAGATACGAATAAAAAATAGAAAACCAAACTTTTTAGAGAAAAAATGAATGATATACCTATATTTTTGATTAAAATACCTATGTATTTGATAAAAAATACCTTTGTAGTCTCATTCAAGTAGCGAAGACGATAAAGAAAAGGAGGCTGCAATGTGTTTTCGCACCTGAGCATTAAATAAAAAATAAATTGCTTAATTCATTGTGGTATAAAAGATAATGTCTATCTTTGCACCCGCGAAACGAATAAATTATATATCAACAAATCTAAAAATTATGTATTTAGACGCAGCTAAAAAACAAGAAATCTTTGAAAAGTACGGAAAGTCTAACACTGATACTGGCTCAGCAGAAGCGCAGATTGCTTTGTTTTCATACCGTATTTCTCACCTGACTGAGCACCTGAAGCTCAACAGAAAAGATTATAGCACTGAAAGAGCTTTGACAACTTTGGTAGGTAAGCGCCGTGCGTTGCTGAACTACTTGAAGGATCGCGATATCGAAAGATACCGTGCTATCGTTAAGGCACTTGGATTGCGTAAGTAATCCATTCTTTAGGAAAGGACTTAAGAAAAGCCGCTACTCTGAAAAGAGAAGCGGCTTTTTTATTGGCGTTTTATCCAATGGGGGCATATCTTCCGGTTCTTTTTACAGTGGATAATGCAGATTTTCATCGGTCATCTTTTCGAGCACTTCATGCAGATAGCGTGCTGATTCCCATTTGGCCATAGGCAGGTCGTGCAGCAGGCAGTTACCGCAGTCTTTGGGAGCGGTACCCGGCACTTCGCCTTCAAACTCAGCAACGAAACGGAAGGTTTCTTGCATCAGTTCTACGATGTCTTTTGATTCTAAGTCGCCTTTCATCAGCAAATAATTGCCTGTGAGACAGCCCATCGGACCCCAATAGACTATCTTGTCGCCCCATACTGGGTGGTTGCGCAGGAAAGTGGCGGCCAAATGTTCGATGGTGTGCAGTGCTCCCTGACCTAAGGCCGGCTCGCGGTTGGGTTCTTTCATGCGGATATCGAAAGTGGTGACGGTGTCGCCTCCTACTTGGTCTTTTCTTGAGACGTAGATGCCGCGCAGAAGACGGATGTGGTCAATGGTAAAACTGGGTATTGTTTTCATATTTCTGTTTTTATTATAAGTTTGCTGGTAATGAATGGAGGAAAATGCGAGTTACCTCGAATGAACGGTCGGCAATGGTGTCCCAAAAGTTGGTGTATTGTTCCCAATGATTGTCGGCACCCGGAGTGTCACTGATAATGCGGAAACTGATAAACGGTACCTTATATATATAACAAATCTGGGCAATGGCTCCTGATTCCATATCTACGGCCAGTCCTTCGGGGAAGGCTGACTTGATGGTATTGAGTTCTTGGCGGTCGGTGATAAATTTGTCTCCGCTGCAGATGAGTCCGCCGTGGATGGCTGTTTCTGTGTCTAATGACATGGCGCAGTTGAACAATGTTTCGTTGCCTTCAAACAGGGCGGGAAGTCCTTGGATTTGTCCGTAGGCATTTCCTTCGCCGCACCACACGTCATGGTAGACGATTTGGCGGCTGGCAACTACATCCATCACTTTCAGGCAATTGTCTATACCTCCTGCCACACCGGTGCTGATAATGCAATCGGGGTGGAAGTTGCGGATTAGTTCTACCGTGCCGGCGGCGGCATTCACTTTTCCGATACCGCATTTCATCAGGATAATCGTGTTGTTTTGAATTGTTCCTTCTGTATACAGGAACGGCCCTTCGGCATATTCTTTCTTGTTGTCGAGCAGTTGTTCCACCTGTTTTTGCTCGGCACTCATTGCAGTTATAATTCCTATTTTCATAATTCAACTTTATTTCAGATGCAAATGTACGCAATTTATCAGAGTATATCGTATCTTTGCAGCGTTAATAAACAGATATACTTATGAACTTATTTAAAAGAATACTACCTGATATCGTAGTGATTATCTTATTTGCCGTCATCTCGTTTGTTTACTTTTTCCCGGCTGTGACCGAGGGACGTGTTCTGTCGCAGCATGATGCGGTGGCGGGAATAGGTGCCGGCGAGGAATCGAAAGAGTACTTGGAACGTACAGGAGAGCGTACGCGCTGGACGAATTCGATTTTTGGCGGTATGCCTACCTATCAGATGGCTCCCAGCTACCATTCCACTGATATGCTGAAAGGGGTGGAGAGTCTGTATCATTTGTATTTGCCCGCTTATGTGTGGTATGTGTTTGTGATGATGCTGGGTTTCTATATTCTGTTGCGCGCTTTTGACTTCTCGGTGTGGCTTGCTTCATTGGGAGCGATTATATGGGCTTTTTCTTCTTATTTCTTCATTATTATTGCGGCCGGTCACATCTGGAAATTTGTAACATTGGCTTATATTCCGCCTACCATTGCCGGTATGGTGCTGGTCTACAGGGGGAAATACCTGTCGGGCGGCTTGCTGACAGCCATATTCGTTGCTTTACAAATTGTGTCGAACCATGTGCAGATGAGTTATTATTTCTTGTTTGTGATGTTGTTTATGGCAGTGGCTTTCGGAATTTCTGCTTATCAAAAGAAAGAACTTCCTCGTTTTTTCAAGGCGACAGGTGTGTTGGTGGTAGCGGGTGTATTGGGAGTATGTATCAATCTGTCCAATCTTTATCATACCTATGAATATAGTAAGGAGACGATGCGTGGAAAGAGCGAATTGGTAAAGCCGGATACGCATAATCAGACTAAAAGTGGATTGGAACGCGACTATATTACGCAATGGAGCTATGGTATCGGTGAAACATTTTCTTTGCTGGTGCCTAATGTGAAAGGTGGTGCGTCAGTGCCTCTTGCTGCTAATGAGAAGGCAATGGAAAAGGCTAATCCGATGTATGGAAGCATTTACAACCAGCTTGGACAATATTGGGGCGAGCAGCCCGGAACGTCAGGTCCGGTATATGTGGGGGCGTTTGTAATGTTTCTGTTTATTTTGGGCTTGTTTATCGTAAAAGGCCCGATGAAATGGGCACTTTTAGCTGCAACGGTATTGTCTGTGCTCCTTTCTTGGGGAAAGAATTTTATGGGATTTACGGATTTTTTCCTTGATTATATTCCGATGTATGATAAGTTTCGTGCGGTATCTTCTATTTTGGTAATTGCCGAATTTACAATTCCGTTGTTGGCAATGCTGGCGTTAAAGCAGATTATTGCACGTCCGCAAATAGTGAAAGAACAGGCGAGGGCGTTTTATATCAGCTTCGGACTCACAGGCGGTGTGGCTTTGCTGTTTGCACTGGCTCCGCGTTTTTTCTTCCCTTCTTATGTGTCGAGCATGGAAATGCAGGCTTTGCAGAGCATCCCGGCTGACCAGTTGGCTCCACTGATAGCCAATTTGGAAGAGATTCGTGTGAGTATTTTCACTTCGGATGCTTGGCGCAGTTTCTTTGTGGTGGCAATCGGGGCTGCGTTGCTGTGGCTTTATGGAATGGGTAAGTTGAAAGCAAAGCTGACGATTGGTGTATTGTTGCTGCTTTGTCTGGTGGAGATGTGGGATGTGAACAAGCGTTATCTGTATGATGCGCAGTTTGTGCCTCAAACAGCCCGGACGGAAGGCTTCCGGCCGACCGATACGGATAAGGCTATTTTGGAGGATAAGACATTGGACTATCGGGTACTGAATTTGGCTTCGAATACATTTAACGAGAATAATACTTCTTACTGGCATAAGAGCATAGGCGGTTATCATGCTGCGAAGTTGCGTCGTTATCAGGAGATGATAGAGGAACATATCAGTCCTGAAATGAGCAATCTGTTCAAGGCCGTGTCTGAGGCCGGTGGCGATATGGCAAAGGTGGATGCGTCTGCTTTCCCGGTGCTGAATATGCTGAATACGCGCTATTTCATTTTCCCTTTGCAGGGGGGGAAGACTATGCCGTTGCAAAATCCTTATACATTGGGTAATGCGTGGTTTGTGGACGAGGTGCAGTATGTAAATAATGCGAACGAGGAAATAGACGCTTTACATAAAGTGGCACCTGCAAAGGTGGCGGTGGTCGACAAGAAGTTTGCAGAGCTGGTAAAGCAGACTGCGGCTCCTGACTCGTTGAGCTCCGTTACGTTGGTGGCTTACGAACCGAATGACTTGAAGTATGAGGTTGACTCGGAGAAGGGGGGCGTTGTTGTTTTCTCCGAAATCTATTATCCGGGTTGGCAGGCTTATATTGATGGGGTTGAGGCACCTCACGGCAGGGCGGACTATATTCTGCGTGCTATGAATGTGCCGGCAGGAAAACATACGGTTGAGTTTAAGTTCGACCCGAAGTCGCTGCATACGACAGAAACAATTGCTTTTATTGCTTTGGGATTATTGGCAGTAGCGGTGTTGCTATTGCTGGTTTTGCGGGGAAAAGCTTTATGTCGCTCCTGATTATTTTCCTTGTTGTATTTAATCAGAGCCCATCGCTTTTATTTATAAGCCAGACGCACCACAAACCAAGCATGGTGCAGCACGGTGCTGACCAGTCCGTAATGCTTCACCATGATGCGGAAACGCTCTTTCAGTGAGGCTTTATGGTTTCGGGTGGTCATTCCTTCGCTCAGATAGTCAATGAGGGTGAGATGTGTATTATGCAATACTTTCGCCTTCTTCATGATGCGGATGCACCAGTCAAAGTCTGCCGAAAAGCGGTAGTGTAAATCGTATGGTTCTTCTAAGGCCAGTTCTCTGCGTGCAAAGAAGGCCTGATGGCAGACCAGCATGCCTTTCTTGAAACTCTTCCAATGGAGCGTTTCGGGAGCAGAGAGACGGCGTTTGTAAAGGAAATGCCCTTCACTGTCCACTATGTCTGTTTCGCCATAAATTACATCCGGCAGTATCGTTCCGGTCAGGGAATGAGCGATTTGTAAAAGTGTATCATCTTCATGAAGTCCGTCTCCGGCATTCAGAAAACAAAGGTAGTCTCCTGTTGCCAGTTTGATGCCTTTATTCATGGCATCATATAAACCTTTGTCGGGTTCGCTGACAACGGTATGTATGTGCTCCCTGTATTTGTTGACGATAGCCAATGTGCCGTCGGTGGAGCCTCCGTCCACGATAATATATTCTACGTTCTTATAAGATTGGGTGACAATGCTTTGTATCGTGTCTTCCAGCACTTTCTCCGCATTATAGGTCACGGTGATGATGGAGAACTTGGGATGAGGATGAATATTATGCATGGCTTCCTGTAATCTTATTATAGATATCGATATATCTCATTGAAATAGTGCTCTCGGAATAGCTGGAGAGTGCTTTTCGGCAAGCTTCCTCGCTCAAGCTGTCGTATTCGCCTTCGGTCAATGTCCAACGGATACCATTGGCGAGGTCTTTAGCCGATTGGTATTCGGCCACATACCCATTGTGCAGATGGTCTATCATTTGGGGGATGCCTCCTACATGAAAGCCGACACAGGGGATGCCGCATGCCATTGCTTCTACAATGGTGTTGGGAAGATTGTCCTGTAAGGAAGGAGTGACGTAGAGGTCGACAGCATTATAGATATCCACCAGTTCCTTTTCGTTGCTCACATAGTTCATCGGATAAATGGGGAAAGGAAATAAGGAGGCATACTGCTCGGCTTGTTTACCGAACACTACGACACCCAATTGTTTACTTAACCCGGGGTCTTGAGAGGCAAGAATCTTGCATGCTTCTACCAGATAGTCAATGCCTTTCCGCTTGTCGGTGATTTTCACCGAGCCAAAGAGCAATAACTTCCTGTCTTGCGGCAGATGGCATTTTTCTCGTGCCTGCTGCTTGCTGCGCGGTCTGAACAAGTTGGTATTGATGGCATTGGGGATATTGGTGATGGTTTGCCCTTTCAGCAGTTCGCTTTGTTTTGCCATGGCTTCCAGCCAACGGCTGCATGCCACGAATGTGATGTTTGCCCCGTCAAACAGTTTCCTTTTCTTCTCAAAAATGCGATAGGAAAGGTCTTTCTTTCCTCCTTTAAACAATAGAGGACAGTGATGGCATTCGTGGGTATATTTGTCGCAATCGCCTGCATAATGGCAAATGCCGGTGAAAGGCCACATGTCATGCATAGTCCACACGATGGGTTTACCCGACTCTATGATGCGGCGTATATCTGTCAGCGAGAGCATACCTTGATTAATCCAGTGCAAATGAATCACATCTGCCTGATTGAACTCGGGGAGTGCGGAAATGTTTGTACCTGTGTTGGCAATGTCTACGGCAAAAAGATTATGCTTTTTAAAATGGTTCGCTTTCCAGATGACGATGCGTTCCCAAATGAATTGCCATACTTTCCACCATGATTTCTTCAGTTGAACCACGCTAATCCGGTCGGTCTGTTTGTCGCGGACGAGCATTTTGGCTTTTATCCCATTGTTTCTCAGGGCTTCCATCAGGCGGTGGGCTGCAATGGCGGCGCCTCCTGTTCGCTCAGACGTATTGATGATAAGTACTCTCATGTGCATTAACGTTTATGCAAAGGTACGTTTTTTAGAAGAAATGTTTGATATCTCTGATAAGCTTTCTGCTATCTCGCGCGAAAAGATTTCGAGATTGAAGCGTTCTTCCGCCAGCTTGCGTGCATTGGCTCCCATTTTTCGTGCCTCTTCGGGATGGTCTGCCATGTAGCGGATGGCATTTATCCATCCTTGTACGTCACCGTATTCTACAGTGATGCCGATTCCCTCTTTGTCAATGTCAACTTCGAAATTGGGATTACGGGAACAAATGACAGGAAGACCGAGTGCGAATGCTTCTACCAGGGTGGTCAGCCCCACTGTGTAAGGAAAGTCGAGGCAACAGATAACGATGCAACTCTTACAGGCTACCATTTTTGCCAGCTCGTAAGGGATGATGCCGCCGGTGTAATGGATATGAACCGATTCGGAGAGGGAGAAACTTTCAATAATCTCTTTGTAGTTGATATGTCCACATTGGGGGGAGATATATAAATCAAATTCTTCTTCTGTCGCTACAAAAGCCTGTAAGAGGGTACTTACATCTCTGTTTTCCTTTCCTGTAGAGACAAAACCCAGTGTTTTCCGGTCGGGTATCTCTGCCAGTAGATGGTCATAAAAAGCTAAATCCGGGCCCCAATGGATTAATTCCATTTTTAGGGGTGAAGCTTTCAGAGACAGAAGAGAATCTTTTATTAGCTTTTGACTGAAAAAGTACATTTTATCAATTCCGGTATAGAAAAAACGCGATACTGCTTCCCTAAGTTTATTTGAGGAACGGCTTACGGCTGTGTGATGCCAAATGGCGATAGGCTTCCGGTATAGCCCGAGTGCACGTAGAAAGATAATCAGCTCCAGTCCTCTGAAAGAAGTGCCATATATTGCATCGTAGTGTTCCTTGCAGCATAGAATCTCTTTGGCTGTGTATAAGGCCAATTTTAAACGGCCGTTTATCGCTTTGTAGCGGTGGAGAATGCAGTCGATGCCATTCTTTTTGAATAATGGCAATCCGTATAAGATATGTCCCGGATGCCGGTACTGTTCCCATTCTTGAAGTGCCGGTTTGATGGGGCGGGTATGATAATAATATATTTTCATATTAATTTGCAATATCCATGTATTGATTATATGGGCAAAAGTAGTGGTTTTCAGCGAAACATCGTACAAAGTCGTAGATTATTTGTATTTTTGCGCAACATACTAAACAAGGAGAATTAATAATGAAGAAAGTCGTATTTTTAGGGTTAGGTTATATCGGCCTGCCTACGGCTGCCGTAGCAGCTGCTCATGGATATGAGGTGGTTGGTGTAGATGTGAATCCTACAGTAGTGGAAACTATTAATCAGGGGAAAATACATATTGTAGAGCCGGACTTGGGGAAAATTGTAAACGATGTTGTACGTGACGGACATTTCAGAGCCGTATCCAAACCCGAGGCTGCTGACGCTTTTTTTATTGTTGTACCTACTCCTTTTAAGCAGAATCACCGTGCCGATATCACTTATGTGGAGGCTGCAACACGGTCTGTGATACCTTATTTGCAAGAGGGCAACTTGTTTGTGATAGAATCTACTTCTCCTGTTTATACGACGGAACGTATGGCGGAACTTATTTATAAAGAACGTCCCGAGTTGAAAGATAAGATATACATTGCTTACTGTCCTGAACGGGTTTTGCCCGGAAATACACTTTATGAGTTGGTACATAATGACCGGGTGATTGGCGGTATCACTCCGGCGTCTACCGATAAGGCGGTTGAGTTTTATGCTGCTTTCGTACAGGGAAAGTTGCATAAGACGAATGCCCGCACAGCCGAAATGTGCAAATTGACAGAGAACTCATCCCGTGACTCTCAAATAGCTTTTGCAAATGAGTTGTCTATGATTTGTGACAAGGCGGGAATCAATGTTTGGGAGCTGATAGAATTGGCCAATAAACATCCGCGTGTAAATATCTTGCAGCCCGGTTGTGGTGTCGGTGGTCATTGTATTGCCGTCGATCCGTGGTTTATTGTATCCGATTATCCGGAACAAGCGCAATTAATCAAGCGTGCCCGTGAAACCAACGACTATAAGGCGGATTGGTGTGCCAATAAGGTATTGGAAACATGTCAGAACTTCGTTGAAAAGAATGAGCGCGAACCGGTGGTGGCATGTATGGGATTGGCTTTCAAACCCAATATTGATGATTTGCGCGAGTCTCCTGCAAAATATATTGCTTCACGCATCGTCTCTGAGTCCAGAGCTGATGTGTTGATAGTAGAACCTAATATTACATCGCATCCCAGTTTTCATCTGACAGACTATAAGGAGGCTTATCATAAGGCGGATATCATCGTATGGCTGGTTAGGCATAGTGTGTTTGTAGGGATGCCTGAAGAAGAAGGAAAACTTGAATTGGATTTCTGCGGAGTCAGAAAGTAACGGGATTATTATTCAACTAGTTAATGCGAAAATGAAAAAGATTTTATTGGTCTTCGGAACTCGTCCTGAAGCTATAAAGATGGCTCCGTTGGTCAAAGCTTTGCAGAAGGATTCGGAGCACTTTGAGACAAAAGTTTGTGTGACTGCCCAACATCGCCAGATGTTGGATCAGGTGTTGGAGGTATTTGGCATTGTTCCGGATTATGATTTAAATATAATGGCACCTGACCAGGATTTATATGATATCACTTCAAAGGTATTACTTGGATTGCGGGATGTGTTGAAAGAATTTCATCCCGACACTGTGCTGGTTCATGGCGATACCACTACCTCTATGGCTGCGTCTCTTGCCGCATTCTATCAGCAGATTGCCGTAGGCCATGTGGAAGCGGGGTTGCGTACTTATGACATGCTTTCGCCGTGGCCGGAAGAGATGAACCGGCAAGTGACAGACCGTATTTGTACCTATTATTTTGCTCCGACGGGGAAGTCTGAACAGAATCTGTTGGCAGAAAATATAAACAAGGAAAAGATATATGTAACCGGCAATACGGTTATCGATGCTTTGCTTATGGCTGTAGATATCATTGATAAGAAACCGGGAATGAGAGAAGAGATTCAGCTGGAGCTTCAAAATAAAGGATATGCCATTGGTGAACGGCAGTATATTCTGGTGACCGGGCACAGGCGTGAGAACTTCGGAGAAGGCTTCTTGCATATCTGTAAAGCCATCAAGGAACTGGCAGAGCTGCACCCGGATATGGACTTTGTTTATCCGGTACACTTGAATCCGAATGTACAGAAACCGGTGTATGAGTTGCTTTCCGGCGTGGAGAACGTTTATTTGATTTCTCCATTAGATTATTTGCCGTTTATCTATGCCATGCAACATTCTTTTTTAGTGCTTACGGATAGTGGGGGGGTGCAAGAAGAGGCGCCATCATTGGGAAAGCCCGTATTAGTGATGCGTAATACCACTGAACGTCCCGAAGCGGTAGAGGCCGGTACTGTGAGACTGGTGGGAACGGATGCTGCTGCTATTGTAGACAATGTAACAGAACTGCTTCGTGATAAAGAACTCTATAAGCAAATGTCTGAGACGCATAATCCGTATGGCGACGGACATGCTTGCGAGCGGATTGTAAAAGCTTTGATATGATTGGCCGGTGTGTGCTATAATAAAAGCTCCATCAGTTTGAAATATTATCTGCACTGATGGAGCTTTTATTTTAGATTGGCGGATTGGATTTATTGTGCCATAAAGTCTTGAAAAGCTTTCAGATAGCGTTCGCTTACGGTATTGAGATTGATTTTTTCTTGTATCACTCGTTCCGATTCTTTTCCCATCTGCTTGCATAGTTCGGGCGAAGAAAACAGTTGGTTGATTTTTTCTGCCAGACTGTTTACATCACCATCCTTAAAGAAGAAACCATTTTCTCCTTCAGTCACCAAATCGCGTTCTGTGCTGTCGCACACCGAGCAGAGTATCGGCATTCCATAAGTCATGGCATCGTTTATAGAAAGACCTCCCATGCCGGCTAAGACATAAACAGTCGATTCGTTCATGTAGGCGCCTAAGGTTTTAGGGTCGTATACGGCACCGATAAAGCGGATAGAGTCGTTTAGCTTGAGAAGGGCCGACTGCTGTTTCAGATTGTCCGACTCAGGGCCGTCACCCACTATAACGAGTTCTGCATCAGGAAAGTCGGGAAGTATTTTGCCGAATGCATTGATGAGTAAGTCCACCCGCTTCCATTTTACCAAACGTCCAATGTGGAGCAGTCTTCTGCTTGAAGGCGGCAATAGAGGAGATGATGTTTGTACGGTTTTCTTTTCTTTCAGCAGAGCTTCCGTGTCGGTGGCATTATAGGTGACATGTATCTGTTCCCTTTTTACCCCGTATGAAGGTAATATATCATAGGCGGCAGTGGAATAGTTTAATGTTCCTGTTGCCTTGGCATAACAATATTTGCGTATTTTGGCTGTTAGCCATTGGCGTAGATAAAACCCTGCGCCGCTGCTAAGTAAACGCATACTTTCGTCAATCATCGGATTCTTCCGGAAATATTCTTTTATCTTGCCGTAAGGAGGCGTTTGAAAGGGAATTTCCCGAATGACGAGCCGGGTGCCACACCTTTTTATGGTTTTTCTTAGTTGTGGTTGGAAGAATACTTGCAGAAAGTATGGCCAGCCCATCACAAGAATATCCGGTTTCTCTTCCCGGATGATTGCAGGTAGTGAAGGATAGCCACTTTTACCGTAGAACATTTTTTTCTCAAGCGCAGTGAGGTGTTTGTACATCCCTCCCTCCACCATTTTAACTCCTTTCCCGATAGTGGCATTTCCTTTTTGTGGGGTGACCACTACAATTTCAACACCTTTTTCGCATAGCTTGTTGAGCATAGAGCTGAGATAATGCGGTATGCCGCCAAATGTGAATAGTACTTTCATAGATGTATCCTATATATTTTTTTGTAATGACCTTTTAAACCTCTTTTTTAGTGCAGAGGGTATTAGCTTTCCTATTTTTTGTTTTGCGCTTAATGAGAATTTCCGCTCAATGGGTTGTGTAAGCAATAGATAACTTCTATATAGATAGTTCTGAAGCGTTGCATCTTTAGGACGATAGTTGGCAAAACATGTTTTTCTTATATATCTCCACCATAGCTTTCTTTGGGGATGGGTAGAGAGGATGGACCAAGGTTTTACCGGGCCGATATAATGAACGATAACCGGAGATTTCTTTGCTTCTTTTATTTCCTCTTTACTCCATATTTTTGCAGCAATATCTTTTTCCAGAAGATAATTCATATTGTATTTAGGAGGAATATATAGAGTCTTTTTTTGACTTATATAATTAAGAAAGTCCTGATCGGGTGCTCCTATCAGTTTGTAGTTTTTTTGTACAAACTCATTCATTAGAGTGACTAAATCTATTTCTCTTAAAGCCTTTAGGTTTAATAATAGAATGCCGGCATTATAGTATGCATGAGTCTTTTCTATCCCCATAGATACTTGATAATTTATATTGTAAGCACTTGCAGAGTCTTTGGCTGCCGCTATATAATAGTTGGAAATGTCTAGATTGAATAATGATGATAAATTGTCATTGACAATGATATCACCGTCTAAATATAATATTTTATCTAGTTCGGGCAATAACTCAGGCAGGCAAAGCCTGAGTAGAGTAGCTTTTCCGTGTCTTGTTTCAGGAAAACCCTCAATTTGTTCCTGTCTAATTTGGAGTCCGTTAAAAGTTCCTTTTCGTTGTCGGGTGAAGTTTGCCAAAAACTCTAAATCGGCTTCTTTCAGTGTGTTTTCCAGATAAAGCAGATAAATAGATATGTTTTCCCCTTCGTTATTGTCGAAAAGAGATTGTAAAACAGCTGTGACAGGTATTATATAATTTGAATCAGCAGCTAAAGCGATATGATTTTTTTTGTTTTCCATAAAATCTTCTTATTTACGTGAGTCAAATAGATGATTGTTATAAAAGGCAAAGCATGGATAAAAGAAAGAACGGAATAGATTGATTGACAATCTTGGCATCAATAGATGCTTGTACTTTAAAGAAAGCCAACACAAAGATATGAATGAAGGTATTCCTCGTTTCAGCATCAAGCCTGCTACACGATGGGCAACTTCTAAACCTTTTTTATTTTGAGCCGTATTATATATATATTGGTAGAACCATTGCCAGTTCTCTCCTTTTTGAAGTTTTTGGAAATTAGTATACCCCTTTAAATAGGGGAGATATTTTTTATTGGCTTTATTCTTATAGCCTGCCATCACTGACTCTTGATGGAGGCGGTGATAAGTGAGTATTTGTTCACATTGAACGGCTCCATTAAACAGATAAGCATTTACGGCCAACCACCAATCGTAGAAAATATGGTCATTCCAACACGGAATCTGTTCTATGAATTCTCTTTGCAGTAACATGGCGTGTCCGGGAATAACATTCGTAAATAATAGACGTTCCAGCGTATTGTTGTAGTTGATTGCCTGCTTTATGTTGCTTACTGTATTTTGTACAGAGGTTGTGGAATACGCGTATGACATTGAATGTCTGCCGATGCACTTTACCAGTTCTTCTAATTTATTGGGATACCAGATATCATCCTGATCGGCAATGGCGATTAAATCTCCTTTGGCATCCTGAATGGCTGTGCGGAAATTCGTATTATATCCTAAATTCTTTTCATTAATTTTCCATCGGATATAAGAATAATGAGCTGCATATTCTTTGATTATAGTAATAGTGCCGTCCGTGCTTTGGTCATCTTGAATTATCAATTCATAGATGGGATAAGTTTGTGCGACAATGGAATCCAACTGCTCACGAAGATATTTTTCTCCATTATATGTACACATTGCAATAGATACTTTTTGTATCTTTTCATTATATGTTGCCATCTTGTCTTTTTCTTAAGATAAAATTAATACATTCTCTGAAAATAACTGATTTCATTTTCCATAATACCAGCCCATATCCTCCTGCTACTATTATGATTTTGGCTATAAAGTTTAAATAGATATTCGTAATGGGCAAAGTTATGTAATAGGCTAATATTATTAATGCCACTGATAAAAGGAGATAAGGGGAAATATCTTTTATCATATCTTTGAGCGTTAAAGATATTTCACGACGTGCAAAGAAGAACCATACAAAGAGCCATAATATATTGATTGATACGAATATGCGTAACATCCAGTTTATGCCGTAAGGATAGATTATACATGCAGTAATTAGTTGTAGGATGCTTAGTGTTATGGTGTTAATCATATAAATAGAAGAGCGGCCACGGCTGATTATTAAATTGGAGAAGAGAGAGCAAATAGGAATAAATGCTCCCCAAATGCAAAGTAATTGAAGGATATTGGCGCTTGCCAACCATTTGTCTGTAATGGTAATGAGAATAAACTCTTTGGAAACAAAGCTTAATCCTAACATGGCCGGGAAAGAAACAAAAGCCGTAAAACGGAGCAGTTTACGGAAAACCGCCAGCTGGCGTGTTGCATCATCCGAGATTCCTGTTAAAACAGGCTGTGCGATTGAGTTTATCATTCCTGTAACAGTGGTATGCCCCATTCCGTTCCACTTATTGGCTTGAGTGTAGTTTCCGACTTCATTTTCATTATAAAATTTTCCTAATAGTACAGAGAAAAGATTATTGTTGATAATATTGAATATGTTGGTAATCAATAGTTTATTGCTGAAACCGAACATTTCTTTTATAGGCGTAAAATCAAAGTCCAATGTCGGTTTCCATTTGGCAAAATAGAAATTGAGTATAGTGATGATAGTAACATATACCAAAGACTGTGTTGCAATTCCCCAATATGCAAATCCGTTAAGGGCCATTATGATACTTATGAGTCCGGAGATTATTAGAGCAGTAAGGTAAATAATGGCATTCTCTTTGGTTTTTAAATGTTTGAAAAGTAGGGCGCGTGGTGCAATGCTGAGGCTGGCAATAATAAAGCCTAAGAAAGAGTAACGTGCCAGCGGGGTGAGTTCGGGGATATTGTAGAAGTCGGCAATATATGGAGCACTTAGAAAAAGTATAATGTAAAGAGTGATGCTGCATAAAGTGCTAAACCAGAATACAGCATTGTAATCTTTGTGGGTGGTATCTTTCCGATTGGTTAGTGCGGAGATAAAACCGCCTTCTTGTAAAACTGCTGCTATAGCAGAAAATATGGTAAGCATCCCCACCATACCATAGTCCTCGGCGTTAAGGATTCGTGCAAGGAATATCCCGAAAAAAAGATTCAACAACTGCTGTATGCCGTTGCTCAGTCCGCCCCAGAAGAGGCCCTTTGCTGTCTTTTCTTTTAAGGATTGTTCTGCCATCTTATAAATGGATTATAAAAACAGTCAGGCTGAAAGCGGACGTTTCGGTTGCTTTCAGCCTTTTCTGTATTTCGGTGGGTATTATTTTACTTCACTTCCGGGTTTTACCTCTTTCAACAGAGAGGTGACAGCCAGTGAACCATCAAAGTTTTCGGCGCTTAGAATCATGCCTTCGCTTACCAGACCATTCTTGAACTGGCGTGGAGCCAGGTTTGCAATGAACAACACTTGTTTTCCTACCAGTTCTTCCGGGGCGTAGTGCTGGGCGATACCGCTGACAATGGTACGGTTCTCCAGCCCGTCGGCAATCTTGAACTTCAGCAGTTTCTTCATCTTGGGAACTGCTTCACATTCCAGTACGGTTCCTACACGGATATCCAACTTCTCGAACTCTTCAAAAGAGATAGTCGGTTTGATAGGATTAGCTTTGTAGCTTGCAGCCTCATTCTCTTTTTTAGTAGCCAGCAATTTGTCTACCTGTGCCTGAATTGTTTCGTCTTCTATCTTCTCGAACAGCAATTCAGCCTTGTTCAATTGATGGCCTTCTGCCAAGAGGTCGGTACGTCCCAACTGCTCCCATTCAAAGGTATCCATATTCAACATCTTACGAAGTTTTTCGCTGCTGAACGGCAGGAACGGTTCGAATGCAATAGCCAGATTAGCTACCAGTTGCAATGCTATATTCAGGATAGTGGCTACACGCGGCATATCAGTTTTGGCAAGTTTCCACGGTTCGGTGTCTGCCAGATATTTGTTACCGATGCGTGCCAGATTCATTGCTTCTTTCTGAGCATCGCGGAACTTGAAGACATTCAGCAGTTTTTCTACTTCCGCTTTTACATCTGCAAATTCCTTCAGTGTATCCTTGTCATATTCTGTCAACTCTCCGCAGGCGGGAACGCATCCGTTAAAGTATTTCTGAGTCAGTACTAAAGCACGGTTCACAAAGTTTCCGTACACGGCTACCAATTCATTGTTGTTGCGTGCCTGAAAGTCTTTCCATGTGAAGTCATTGTCCTTCGTTTCGGGAGCATTGGCGGTCAGCACATAGCGAAGCACATCCTGCTTTCCGGGGAAGTCCTGCAAATATTCGTGCAGCCATACAGCCCAATTGCGGGAAGTGGAAATTTTATCTCCTTCCAAGTTCAGGAATTCGTTGCTTGGCACATTATCAGGCAAAATGTAACTGCCTTCCGCTTTCAACATAGCCGGGAATACGATGCAATGGAACACGATATTGTCTTTTCCGATGAAATGAACCAGACGTGTTTCGGGGTCTTTCCACCATGTTTCCCAACTGTCGGGCAGTAATTCCTTTGTATTTGAAATATATCCGATAGGAGCGTCAAACCATACATAAAGCACTTTTCCTTCCGCTCCTTCTACGGGAACGGGGATACCCCAATCCAGGTCACGGCTTACGGCGCGTGGCTGCAAGCCCATGTCCAGCCAGCTCTTGCACTGTCCGTACACGTTGGGACGCCATTCTTTGTGGTCTTCCAGAATCCATTTGCGCAACCAGCCTTCGTGCTTATCCAACGGCAAATACCAGTGTTTGGTTTCACGCATCACAGGCTTACTGCCGCTGATGGCACTTTTCGGATTAATCAAATCGGTGGGTGACAATGAAGTACCGCACTTTTCGCATTGGTCGCCGTATGCACCTTCTGCGTGGCAATGGGGACATTCACCTGTGATGTATCGGTCGGCCAAAAACTGGTGAGCCTCTTCATCGTAATATTGTTCAGATGTCTTTTCGATGAATTCCCCTTTGTCATACAGTGTTTTGAAGAACTCGGAAGCCAGTTCGTGATGTGTCTTTGATGAAGTGCGGGAGTAAACATCGAAAGAAATTCCGAATTCTTTAAAAGAGTCTTTAATCAGTGTATGATAGCGGTCGACCACATCCTGAGGGGTAATTCCTTCTTTTTTGGCACGGATGGTGATGGGCACCCCATGTTCATCTGAACCTCCGATGAACAGTACGTCTTCTTTTTTCAGGCGAAGATAGCGTACATAGATATCTGCAGGAACATATACACCTGCCAAATGGCCAATGTGCACCGGACCGTTGGCATAAGGCAGTGCCGAGGTGACGGTGGTTCTTTTGAATTTCTTTTCCATATTATGTATGTGCTTTTTGTTATTTCTGATAGTAAGGTGCAAAGGTAATGATTTTTAGTGAAGTAAATGGAATATGAGGCTATTTCTTTCTGTATTTTTGGTTGGGATGTCTGGGGCTTTCGGGATATAGTCTTTCTATTAGATTATTGCTAATCATATCTTTTAGTATATGATTTTGCAGATATTTGCTGTTTTTATTGACTCTTTGAGCTAATTCTTCCAATGAAGTATAGTCTTTGCAGTTATTGCAAATCAAATTATATAGTTCGTCTTGACTTAATCTTTGTTTGGTACTATTACTTGCAACATTACTTGCAACATTACTTGCAACATTACTTGCAACATTACTTGCAACATTACTT
>NZ_CAOOSE010000028.1:0-51002 GCF_948499155.1 uncultured Phocaeicola sp.
GGCGAACCCTGCCCCTACAACTGACGATGGGATAGCCCGGTTTAGTTTTGACACATTCACTCCCATGCTGCAAAAAAAGACCTTGGTGTTTTCCAAAAAGACCTTGATGTTTTAAAAAAAACTCAAAGTCTTTTTAATAAAGCTCGGTATGTTTTTCATGTAGGGGCAGATGGAATCATCCCCTCACTAAGCCGGTCATTCCTTCTTTTCCGGCCATCCTTTTTTCCGTTCATCCTTACATTTTAATTAAAGCGCCCAGATAATCAATCGGTTAAGAATGACAGAACATCCCCTCATCCTCGTTTCAGCGGTGCTTACCAAGTTTTACCAATCTGCCTTCAGCATTTGCGCCATCAAAAAAAGTCTTACAGATGAAAGGAGGCTGAAAAGACAACACGGGATGTCCATTCACTATCGGAATCCCCACCAACAAGATGTTTCAGCAGCTAATGAAAGGAAGAACGGAATTTTCGGGTCAAGTCAAAAAGTATGTGGGTATAATATTTGAGAAACATTTAAAGTTTGCAATGCTAAAAACATACATCCTTCCAAAGTATTATAAATCAAGTACATCACACGAACACCTGATTGGACGTCAGCATTGTAATTCAGAGTTCATGCTTATCACCCACAGGGCTTTCAGATTGACCCGGAATTTTCGGACAGTCCCCTGATTGGGGGCTTATGGTCGGTGTTATAAAGAAAAAAAGCGTCATATCTCAACGAATATGACACTTTCCTTATTTTTTTGTACACCCTCAGGGATTCGAACCCTGGACCCACTGATTAAGAGTCAGTTGCTCTACCAACTGAGCTAAGAGTGCATTTGCAAACCATTTTTTATTTTGTACACCCTCAGGGATTCGAACCCTGGACCCACTGATTAAGAGTCAGTTGCTCTACCAACTGAGCTAAGAGTGCATTCATTTCTGATTTGCGGTTGCAAAGGTAGATGTTTTATTTTAAACTACCAAACATTTTGCTTCATTTTTTCACCTTTTTATCGAAAATTATTCAAACTCATAAAGCTCGGAAGGTGTATTTCGCTTTAAGGCAATGAGTTGCACATCTTTACCCACAAGCACTCCTTTGCTTCTCAACAGAAGTTCCACCGTTTTGTAAGCCAGTTCCGGATGATTGTTATCTTTACTCAGATGGCAAAGCCAGATATATTTTAGCCTTTCAGTGATATTCTCGGCCAAAAATTCTGCTGTCTCACGGTTGCTCATGTGACCGTTCGGACCGGCGATACGTTCCTTAAGATACTGAGGATATGGCCCCATCTTCAACATTTCTTCGTCGTAGTTAGCTTCCAAGATAAGATAATTGGCTCTGCAGATATATTCGGCTGCAGTAGATGTAATATGTCCTAAGTCGGTTAAAAAAGAAAAAATTTTGCCGTCTGCTTCTATGCAATAGCCCACATTGTCTGTTCCGTCATGGGGTACTTCAAAAGCTGTTATGCTGAGATCTTCAATCTGAATTTGCGTTCCTTTATTCAGATAGCGGACAGAGGTCGAAAGTTTTTCTGTTACACAATAACTTTTGTTGATGCCTATATGAACTTCGGGAGTGGAATAAACAGGAATACCGAATTTTTCTCCCAGATGCCCTACCGCTTTAATGTGATCGGCATGGTCATGGGTAATAAGAACAGCTCGAATTGTATCGAGTCCGATACCCAAATCTTTTAAATGTTTCTTAATAGTGCGGATTCCAATGCCGGCATCCACTAATATGCCATATGCGTCTGTTCCGATGAAATAGCAGTTGCCACTGCTGCCACTGGCCAGACTTATAAATTTAATTTTCATTGTGTTTCGTTTTCTGGTTATAGTATTGTCGCAACCATTGCGCCAAAAGAGTCGCAAATATACATAAAAAAGGTGGAAGTGCATCCCACCTTTTTCAAAATAAGCCTGTCGGATTTTGAATTTTCTTTTATTTTTTATCCTTTTGAACGGGGACTAAAACGGTTTGGGCACCTTCCACTGCCGGAGTCAGAATATCAAATATCACCTGCTTATATTCAGACAGGGCAATACTCAGCAAGAGTTCCTCTTTTCTTATTTTATCGGCCATTGCATAATTGTCTTTCAGATAAGCCTTATCCTTCATATAAAGGCGGTAAGTTGCATAATTTTCGTAAAATGCAGATACAGAACGAAATAGCCTTGTGTAGTTCTCTTCAAGATTCTGGCGGTCTTCTTGACTCAGATAATCTCCGGGAGCGGCTACAAACATGGTATCGCGGGCAGAAACTACCGGTTGCGAAACAATAGGAAGCATATCTGTACCTTCTGTCTTATCGATATAACCCAATACGGCTTTTATCGAATCCTCATTAACCAAATTTTTCAGCACTTTCAGCGAGGTATCATAATACTTCATCACTTCGTTTGCACTTTCCACGCTCATGCTGTTGCCAGCCATTTCTCTATTCTTTGTATTGCCCGAACAGGAGGACAATGAAAGGGCACCCAAAAAAATACCATATAATAATAAATTCTTTTTCATACTGCCTGCATTAAAAACTTTTAATGCATTAAACAAATATGAAGAGTGTTTTGCTCACGCGTTTCCTTTGTTTTCCTCTAAATTTTTCTTAATATTTTCCAATAGCAGAAGGCAACCTTGCATCTTCGGGTTGTTATAACAGATATATGCCTGTTCAAACAGCATGGCTACTGTATCTTTCAAATCAGGTGAATAAGCGGATGAGTTTATTTGCATGGATTGCGGGAGTGTTTGAGCATCAAACCATCTCTTCAATTCATCCACGTCCTCTATTGTATATACCTTTTTCTCTGTTTTTTTCATAAGCTATAAAATTATATGTCTAATTAAAACGGATAACCTACTGCAAAGTGGAAAGCAAAATCTCGGCTGAATCGCGGACGGGTTATCGGATAACGTCCTTTACCGGTTTCCATCGGGTTGACAGCCTTCATACCACCATCAAAACGCAGAATGAGATAGTCTAAATCAAAACGGATACCCAACCCATAGGCCACGGCAATCTGTTTATAGAATTTATTGAATTTGAACACACCGTCTTTCTGCTCTGAGTCTGAGCGTATCGTCCAAATATTACCGGCATCGATAAAAGCGGCTCCGTTTAACTTCCAAAACAGATGGGTGCGATATTCCACATTTAAGTCTAACTTGATATCTCCCGACTGTTTGATAAAGTCCATTTGTCCGTCCGAATTTCCTTTATATCCTCCGGGGCCCAGCGAACGTACCGACCAGCCGCGCACACTGTTGGCGCCGCCCGAAAAATAGCGCTTTTCAAAAGGAAGTGCCTGTGAGTTTCCATAAGGACAAGCCACTCCTACTCCCACATGGAATACGAAAGAGTTGCGTGGGTCAATCATGAAATTCTTGGCAAAGTCGAAATCTCCTTTTATATATTGGGCAAACGGAATATTGGCCAGTACGAATCCTTTGTCTCCTTTCGGGGTAGAGTGTGTCAATTTGGATGCAGCATACATCAGATTACCGGCTTCCTCCACGTTTACCCGCAAGGAATATGAACTCTTTGTCGGCGTGCGCATCATGCTATTACCTGCACTGTTGTACGTGAAACTGTATCCCATGCGTACTATCAATACGTTTTCATAACTGGCGCGCAATAGTGAGTTGTTGGCTGTCATCTTATCCAGATACTCTTGAAAATCAGGTGATTTGCTCGGCATATATACATAGTTGATATCTGCCAGGTCAAGACGGTGCTGTATACGTTTTCTATCACTCCACCGATAACTCCATGAAGCCGATGCAAGCATACGGGAGAATTCCGGACGTACTTGCGAAGTAAATTTCAGCCCCACTTCAGAGGTAGCCCTAATTTTCCTTTTAAAATCCGAAGAAAGAAAGGGAAACATAAATTCCGGAAAGTTCAGGCTGCTTTCCACACCGTATTCCGTATAGTTATCATTGACATAATCTTGTCCCAATCCGGTGATTGCTTCATAAGCACCGCGCACTTTTATGGTGAATGCTTCCGACCCCTTGAACACGTTCCTATGCTGGAAAGAAATGGAAGCAGCCGCACCCAAGTCACCTGCAGAGTTCGTGCCTTCTATCTCAAAAGATACTGATTTATTCTGTCCTTTTGACATTACTATATATGCGTCCAACTTGGTGCTGTCATTTACATTCACCTCGTTAAAACGAATATTGGAGTATTTCAGCATGCGCAAACGCCCCAATGAACTATAAGTATTCTGTACATCACGCTCACTATAAAACTCTCCGGGACGGATACGGTTGAAATCTATCAACAGTTTCGGACGTAAGAACATTTTGTCCTTATAATACATATTGTATCCTTTATAGCTCAATGAATCGAAACCGGCAAATGAGCCTTTACGGATGGGGGTCATTTCGCTGTCAGCTATAAAGTTGACACTGTTGACTAAATACTGCTTGTGTTTCTGTGGTGGATCTTCCTTTTTGCGTTGATAAGGAAGTAGTTTCAAGGTGAGGTCTACCAGATAAGTATTGCGGGTGGTATCTGCCTGATATACCAGAAAATCCTTATTGAATTTATAATATCCTTTATTCTGGAGCAGTCTGGTGATACGTTGGCGTTCGGAGTCAAGTACATTTACATCGAACGGCATTCCGGGAAAAAGCATACTTTGGGCCGAATCCTGCTGAAGATAATCACTAATGTTCAAATCGTCAATATTGTAAGCGATATGGCGTATCATATAGGGGCGCCCTGCTTCGATATGATAGAACAGTTTCAATTTGTTCTTCTTTATTTCGGTGTGCATGGCCACTTTAGCTCCCATATAGCCCATGTTGCGTACAGCCTTTTCTATCTCTTCCTGAGATTTTATGGCAACATCGGCATTGTAAATGACCGGGGCGTCTCCAATCTTTCTGAAGAAGCGGTTTACACGTTTGGTAGAATCCATACCTGATGCACCATAGATATACATGGGGATTTTAACCATGTTAAACCATTTGGCATTAGGGTTTTGGCGGAGATAAGAATTAAAAAGCGATGGCTTTACCTCTTTCGTGTCTGACACAATTTTTACCTCATCCAATAAATACTGGTTTTCAGGAATAAATTTATTGACCGAACACGAGGTGCATAGTGCTAAAATGAGTGTATATATATATGGGTGTGCGCTTTTCTTCATACAAATCCGTAACCTTCGCAAATTTACTCGCAAAGATAGATATTAATTGAAAATATCTTCTTAGCTTTGCCTCTAATATTTGTTATTTAATGGAAATAATCATGCTGAGCAAGAATAAAATTAAATATATCCGTTCGTTGGAGCTAAAAAAGAATCGTAAGGAAGAAAAAGTATTTGTTGCAGAAGGGCATAAATTAGTAGGTGATTTGATGGGGCATTTTCCCTGTCGGCTGCTGGCGGGTACTGCCGGATGGTTTTCTTCTCACCCTGATTGTCATGCCGACGAGATGATAGAGGTCGAGCAAGAAGAACTCTCACGAGCCAGTTTGCAAAAGACGCCACAAGAAGTGCTGGCTATATTTGAGCAACCGGTGTATGAATCGGATAGCAAGGTTATTTCAGAATCATTGTGTCTGGCTTTGGACAATGTACAAGATCCGGGCAATTTGGGAACCATTGTCCGCTTGGCAGATTGGTTCGGCATAGAGGATATTTTTTGCTCTGCCGGAACGGTAGACATTTTTAATCCTAAAACGGTGCAGGCTACCATGGGGGCAATAGCACGGGTAAGGGTACATTATTGTGATTTGCCGGAATTGATTTCTTCACTTAAGGGAATTCCGGTGTATGGAACATTCCTGAATGGAAACGTAATCTATTCTGAAACTCTTTCAGCCAATGGATTGATTGTAATGGGAAATGAAGGAAATGGAGTAAGCACAGAGGTGGAAGCACTTATCAATAAGCGATTGTATATTCCCAATTATCCACACGAAAGAGAGACCTCAGAGTCTTTGAATGTAGCTATTGCCACAGCTGTGGTGTGTGCTGAGTTTAGAAGAAGACTGCTTTAAAGTCGGGTAATACGGCTTTGAGAGACAAATTCTTCTCGGACAATATCAAAATCGGTAATATGCCACGCATAGCATTCCTGAATTTTGGTGTTTGTCCGGGTAACTTGAGCAAGGAAAGTTTTGAAGCTTTCATTTGGCATAATCGGTTCGGGCTCTTCTTTTGCAGAAAGTACAATCACTCCGCCTATCCATTGGGTGGCGTATATTTCTTCTTCCAAAGGATAATAACGCTGCATCTTTCCGTCATCTCCTAATTCTACCACATAACGAACAAAACATGTATCGGAAGAAAGATACAGACGGTGACAGGCAAATCGTCTCATTTTCTTTGCGGGCGAATACGTTGTGGACGGACACTTTCCTTTTCTTTCATATCGCGTGGATTCAGGCGTACGGGAGTTGCAGCTTCTTTCATCTGAACAGAATCCGTTCTCAACGAATCCGTATCTTGGCCAATAACAGACATCGGCTTTTCGGGTACACTGTCTTTTGCCACAATAGATAGGGTGTCTGTCGGTTCATGGTAGCGAGTCAATGATATTTTATCTACTATGACACCCGGAGTTTTGACAGAATCTCCCGTGAGATAGATAAAACCGTTGATGCTTTTGATTTTATAAGCAGAATCCGGCTTGATATATAATGATTGTATGCCTGATGCTGTCACTTCGGTTACTTTACCCGACACAGAATCATTATCAAACAGAATATTGAAACCCATCGTCACCTGTTGCTGCCGGTTTGAGAGGAAAATATAATCTGCCGACCACAAGAAAGCATCCTTTACCTTGAAGTTGGAGTCGGTGGGAATTTCGAAAGTAATTTTATTGGAAAGCGGTGCATCCGTCAGCCAATATAGTGTTTTATTATACCACACGTCTATTGTATCTCCCGGTTGTGACATGGAAGGTTTGTTTTCGCGCATTGCCAACAAACGTTTTATATCCTTCTTTTCTTCACGGAAGCGTTTTCCCAAATTGGTATATATCTTGGCAAGATCTTCCGTGTGACGGGTGTACCATACCATAGATGAGTCAAACTCTGCTTTGGTAATGTGATGTTTTTCATACACATACTTGCGGAGAGCTTCTTTTTTGTAGTTCTCATTATAAGAGATATTGCCGGACATGGCCGTAGTCAAATGGTAGTCATACAGAATGTTCTCCATCTTATCCGGGCGGATGACATCTTTCGGAATTTGTTTTCCGCATCCTGCCAACAAAGCCGCACTAAGCAGCAACGTCCAACTAATCTTCTTATTACGCATCTTTTTCCTGAGCTTTTTCTTCCGGGTGAATACCTTTGTTCAGATATTTACCATAAAACAACAACAATGCAATGATACCGCAACTGATAGCAGCATCAGCAAAATTAAATATCGGGCTGAAGAAAATAAAATGTTCTCCACCTATTCCCGGAATCCATTCCGGCCAGTTGGTTTCGATGATTGGAAAATAAAACATATCCACTACTTTGCCGTGAAACCATTCGGAATAACCTTCGCCTATGGGAACAAAATGTGCCACCTGACTATAAGTACTTTCATTAAAGATTACGCCATAAAGCACGCTGTCAATAATGTTACCTATAGCGCCTGCCAATATCAATGAAAGGCAGATTATAAATCCGGTTTGATAATTTCGTTTTATGAATTTCCTGAGATACCAGATTATCAGTCCCACAGCTGCGATGCGGAAAGTGGTAAGAAATAGCTTTCCGAACAATTCCATGCCGAAAGCCATACCATTATTTTCTGTAAAATAAATATAAAACCAATCTGTAATGCGGATACTTTCATGCCAGAACATATTGGTCTTTACCAATATCTTTATTATCTGGTCAATAATCAATACTCCAAAAACAATCAGAACAGAAAGTTGCCCTTTGGTGAGTAGTTTATTCATTATAATAGGTGATAATTAATAGTTGACAGGCAGCAGCCTTTTTGTCCTGCCTTCCTGTCAACTATAAAAATTCTATTTCTTTCCTTCGTTTTTAGCCTCGATGCTCAAAGTGGCATGAGGAACAGCGCGAAGTCTTTCTTTTGGAATCAGTTTACCTGTTTCACGACAAATGCCGTATGTTTTGTTTTCGATACGAATTAAGGCAGCTTGTAGCCCCTGAATGAATTTCAACTGACGTGCAGCCAGTCTTGTCGTTTCTTCCTTGGACAGTGTATTGGCTCCTTCTTCCAGCACTTTGTAGGTGGGAGAAGTATCATCCGTATCATTGCCGTCCTTGTTCATGATACTACTTTTCAAGCGGTCGTAATCACGCTCGGCCAATTCTAGTTTTTCCATGATAATGGCGCGGAACTCTTCGAGTTCCGCATCAGAGTATCTTGTCTTTTCAGCCATATTATTTAGTTTTAAAAGGTTAATGTTATTCTTTTATGACACTCACAAAGAGAGAGAAGTCATCAAAGCTTAATTCTATGCCATCCTTCACTTCATCCACTAAATTGAGGGAGTTAGCGAGAACTTGGTTACAAATATAAGTATTATATTCTTTTACCGCACCATCGGTTTGCTCATTTTTAGATAAAGATACCTTTATTTTATCGGTTATTTCAAAACCGCTGCTCTTGCGAATATTCTGAATCTTACTCACAAGTTCGCGGGCAATACCTTCACGGCGCAATTCTTCGGTTACGACAGTGTCCAGAGCTACTGTCAGTACGCCTTCGTTGGCAACCACCCATCCGGGGATATCTTCGCTGAAGATTTCCACTTCAGAGGTTTCTATTTCGGCTGGAGTACCATTTAAGTCGAGGACAATTTTTCCTTCGTTTTCGAGAATGCTGATTTGTTCCTGATTCATGGCAGTTACAGCAGCAGCCACTTGTTTCATCAATGGGCCGAACTTCTTTCCCAGAATCTTGAAGTTGCACTTCACCTTCTTTACAAGCAAATTGGACGTACCTTCTACGAAGTCTATTTCTTTGACGTTCACTTCGTTCATAATCAGTGATTTTACAGACTCCAAACGTTCTTTCATCAGTGTATCTACCGGAATCATCAACTTCTGTAACGGTTGCTTGACGATGATATTTATTTTCTTGCGCAGCGCCAATCCCATAGAAGATACTTTCTGAGCTAACTCCATGCGGGTTTCCAGTTCTTTGTCGATAATGGCCTCGTTGCAAACCGGGAAGTCGGCAAGGTGGACAGAAGCTACATGGTCGCGTCCGGTTGTCGCAATCAAGTCCATATACAACTTGTCTGCGTAGAAAGGAGCAATCGGTGCCATTAATTTAGCTACTGTTTCCAGGCACACATATAATGTCTGGTAAGCGGCCAACTTATCCTCTGTGTAGCCTGTACCCCAAAAACGTTTTCTGCACAGACGCACATACCAGTTGGACAGATTGTCATTTACGAAATCGTTAATCAGTCGTCCGGCTTTAGTCGGTTCATAGTCCGCATAGCACATATCCACATTCTTCACTAATGAGTTTAGTTCCGAAAGAATCCAACGGTCAATTTCCGGGCGTTTGCTTATAGGAACATCGGCTTCCTGATAGGTGAAACCGTCAAGGTTAGCGTATGGAGCAAAGAACTTATATGTGTTGTGCAACGTTCCGAAGAACTTGCGGGTTACTTCCATTACACCATCGGTATCAAATTTCAAGTTATCCCACGGAGAAGAATTGGTAATCATATACCAGCGCAAGGGGTCAGAGCCATATTGCTCAATGGCACCGAACGGGTCAACGGCATTACCCAAGCGCTTGGACATCTTATTTCCATTCTTGTCAAGCACCAGTCCGTTAGAGATAACATTTTTATAAGCCACGCTATCGAATACCATGGTTGCAATAGCGTGCAACGTAAAGAACCAGCCACGAGTTTGGTCTACTCCTTCTGCAATGAAGTCGGCCGGATAATAAGACCGGTTGTCTACAATATCCTTATTCTCAAACGGATAGTGCAACTGTGCGTATGGCATGGCGCCTGAGTCAAACCATACGTCAATCAGGTCGGCCTCACGTTTCATCGGTTTTCCGCTTTCAGATACGAGGATAATATCATCTACATAAGGACGGTGGAGGTCGATTTTATCATAATTGTCTCCGGTATATTCACCCGGAACAAACCCTTTTTCTTTATAAGGGTTGACAGTCATGAAACCGGCAGCAATAGATTTTTCTATCTCGTTATAGAGTTCTTCTACTGAACCGATACACAATTCCTCACCTTCTTCACTACGCCAGATAGGAAGTGGAGTACCCCAATAACGTGAACGGCTCAAGTTCCAGTCATTCAGATTTTCCAGCCATTTGCCGAAACGTCCGGTTCCGGTAGATTCTGGTTTCCAGTTAATGGTCTTGTTGAGTTCCATCATACGTTCTTTGGCAGCGGTAGATCGGATAAACCAACTGTCTAGCGGATAATAGAGTACCGGCTTGTCGGTACGCCAGCAATGTGGATAATTGTGTACGTGTTTTTCTATCTTGAATGCTTTGTTGGAAGCCTTCATTTTCATACAGATATAAATATCCAGAGTTTCGGCAGAGGCAGCAGCTTTCTCATCGTATTTACCATTGACAGTAAACTGAGGGTCGTATGCATTTTTCACCCAGCGTCCCTGATATTCTTGATATTGCTCTACGTTCACACATTCTTTTACGAATTCTTCATCCAGTTCGTCCAACAAGAAGAATTTACCTGTTAAGTCGACCATCGGGCGAGGTTCACCTTTTTTGTTGATCATAAACAATGAAGGTATGCCTGCCGCACGTGCTACAAAAGCATCGTCCGCACCGAATGTTGGAGCAATATGTACGATACCTGTACCGTCTTCCGTAGTCACATAGTCACCAAGAATTACGCGGAATGCTTGATCGGCAGCTTCTTTCCAGTTACCGTTTTCGTCTACGCTTACCGGTTTTACCCATGGGATAAGCTGTTCATATTCCATACCTACCAAATCCGGACCTTTGTACTCACCTACTACTTTAAAAGGAATCAGCTTGTCTCCCGGTTTGTAGTCTTCTAAAGGCAACCCTTCCGCTTTTTGGTTGAAATGGGTGTAAAGTAATGCTTTGGCCAGCACTACTGTCATTTTCTCACCGGTGTAACCGTTGTAGGTTTGCACAGCTACATACTCGATTTTGGGACCGACGCATAATGCAGTGTTTGAGGGCAGAGTCCATGGTGTGGTAGTCCATGCCAAGAAATAAGGAGTCCCCCATTCCGCCATTTCAGGTTTCGGGTTCTTCATCTTGAATTGTCCCACTACAGTAGTATCTTTTACATCTCGGTAACATCCCGGTTGGTTTAGTTCGTGAGAACTTAATCCTGTTCCGGCTGCCGGAGAATAAGGTTGAATGGTATATCCTTTGTATAGTAAATTCTTGCTGTAGAGTTGTTTCAGAAGCCACCATAAAGTTTCGATATAGCGGTTGTCGTAAGTGATGTATGGATTATCCAAGTCTACCCAATAACCCATTTTATGAGTAAGGTCTGTCCATTCTTTTGTAAATTTCATCACATCCTTACGACAAGCTGCGTTATATTCAGCCACAGAAATCGTTTTGCCGATGTCTTCCTTGGTAATTCCGAGTGCTTTTTCCACACCCAGTTCTACGGGCAGCCCGTGAGTATCCCATCCGGCCTTACGTTTAACAAGGAAACCTTTCATGGTTTTGTAGCGACAAAAAGTATCTTTTATAGTACGTGCCATTACGTGGTGAATACCCGGCATACCGTTGGCTGAGGGAGGTCCTTCATAAAAGACAAAAGAAGGACATCCTTCACGTTCTGTCATACTCTTGGCGAAAACATCGTTTTCATCCCACTTTTTCAGCACATCTTTATTGACCTGTGATAGGTTGAGTTGCGAGTGTTCAGCAAATTTCTTACTCATAATCTATATCGTTTTTCTTGTATTCTCTAAATCGCTAAGTTGGGTAAAGGCATAGCCTCCCGAAAATTAAGGTGCAAATTTACAAGAAAATTAATTAGATAGAAAGTTTTATAGTCTGTTTTTTTAAGAAAGTGATTCCATTCAGCTTCCTTAAATTGCAAAAACGTAATCTTCATGTAGCATTTGTTTGATTCGTTATGGCATATAGGCTGATTTGAAAGGGTTGAAAAAAAACGAATAAAAAAGAAAATCGACCAATAACTATAACAATTAGAACTTGCATCCTCCGAAAGATTAAACCATCTTTGCACAGTTTTTGTTTTTCATATAAAAGAGCTTCTAAATGCAAAAAATAAACATCAAACGATTCAATCGTTTTTCACTGACAGCAATGGCAGTGTGTCTACTCCTTCTCCCTGCTCTTCTTAAAGCACAGCCTCGGCCTGTCCACCGTAAAAAAGTGGGTGTGGTGCTGAGTGGCGGTGGTGCTAAAGGCATGGCGCACATCGGTGCTCTGAAGGTAATAGAAAAAGCCGGTATCCCTATTGATTATGTAGTGGGTACCAGCATGGGGTCTATCATCGGTGGTCTTTACTCTATCGGTTATTCTCCTGAACAACTCGACAGCATGGTGCGCCGTCAGGATTGGACTTTCCTTTTGAGCGATAAGATACCGAGAAGTGAGCAAAACCTGTCTGAACGCGATGCCTCGCAAAAGTATGTATTTTCTATTCCGTTCGGTAAAGGGGTAAAAGCCGAGGTTTTCGGGGGACTGATAAAAGGGCAGAATCTTGCTAACTTGTTCAGTGAGCTTACTATCGGTTATCACGATTCCATCAATTTTGATAAATTGCCTATTCCTTTTGCCTGTGTTTCCGAAAATATTGTCAATGGTAATGAGGTCAATTTCCATGGAGGTGTATTGGCTACTGCCATGCGTGCTAGTATGGCTATCCCCGGAGTATTCACTCCTGTCAGACTGGACAGCATGGTGTTGGTAGACGGGGGTGTGGTAAATAACTATCCTGTAAATGTGGCACGTGCTATGGGGGCAGACTTAATTATCGGCGTGGATGTTCAAAGTGAGCTTAAACCTGCCGGAGAATTAAATAGTGCCGGTGCCATATTGGGACAATTGGTGAATCTCATGGGACAGGATTTATATAAGAAGAATCTGAAAGAGACGACTGCTTATATTAAGGTAAACGTAGAAGGTTATTCTGCCGCCAGCTTCACTCCTTCTGCCATCGATACTCTGATAATGCGTGGAGAAGAAGCTGCCATGGCACAGGATAGCGCACTGATGGCTCTGAAAAGTCAACTGGGACTGGACAGTACTTATATGCCCCAACCGATTCCTTCTTATCCTTACTCGCCTGAACGAAAGGTATATGTGAAAGAAATCACTTTTGACGGCCTCGATGAGAAAGATAAAAAATGGTTGTTGAAACGATGCGACCTTAAAGAGGATTCCGAGATAAGTATCCGTCGGATAGAGGAAGCTACTGCTATCCTGTCGGCCAATCTGGGCTATTCGGGAGCGACTTATAATTTGCCTGAAGCTCCGGGAGGTGGTTATAACCTGAATTATACATTGAGCAAAAAGTATGAAAATAAGTTGAATGTCGGTATTCGTTTTGACTCGGAAGAAATAGCCAGTTTATTAATAAACGTAACTAGTAATTTCAAGGGAAAGCTGCCTAGTACTTTGTCACTCACGGGGCGTTTGGGTAAACGCTATGCAGCCGGAATCAATTATGCGTGGGAACCGGCTCCGCTGAAACGTGTCGGGCTCTCCTACCTGTTTCAATACAATGATGTCAATTTCTATCATTATGGCGACCGTACCCACAATTCTACTTTTCGTTATCATCAGGCAGAGTTTGCTTTCTCGGATGTGTGGTATAAGAACGTGCGTTTCGGGATTGGCCTTCGTTATGAATATTATGATTATGATAAATTTCTGTATCAGGAAGGAAGTACCACTCAGCAGTACTCGACGGATAATGAGCATTTCTTTGGTTATTTTGCCCAGATGGAATATGAAACATTTGACAAGGCTTATTTCCCTTCGCGGGGTATATCGGCACGCGCTTCCTATTCGCTCTATACGGACAATTTTACGCAATATAATGACCACGCTCCTTTCTCTGCCATCAAAGGTTATTGTGAAGGAGTGATGCGGCTGACCAACCGTTTCTCCATTCTTCCGTCTGTATATGGACGTTTTCTTATCGGTAGGGAAATTCCCTATTCTAAACTGAATGCCATGGGTGGAGATGTTCCGTCACGCTTCTTGCAACAGCAGTTGCCTTTCGTGGGAATAAACAATGTGGAACTGATGGATAATGCATTATTGATAGGTATGATGAAGTTCCGGCAGCGAATGGGAAGTGTGCATTATGTTACCCTGACCGCCAATTATGCGCTGAGCAGTCATAAAGTGAGCGGGTTATTGAAAGAGAAAACCATGTTCGGCTGTGGAATCGGCTATGGTTTGGATAGTATGTTTGGCCCGTTGGAAGCGTCTATCAACTATGCAAACCATGCCGATAAAGTGAGCATGTATGTCAACTTAGGATTCAAGTTTTGATTCGTCGTTGACGACTGCCATCATCCCTTCTATCTGGGCCAATGCCATCATGCGGCCGTGGAATGAATATCCCGGGTTGTATCCCTTGTCGGCATCATCGAGCATCATGCGTCCATGGTCTACACGCATGGGAACACCCGGACGTTCTTTCTCGAAGATACGAATAAGCTCGATGATATGGGCACGGCCTCCCAAATGGGATGCCTCGATGAAGTTTCCGTTGGGAAAGGCATTTGTACTGCGCAGGTGTACAAAGTGAGTGCGGCGGGCAAACATTCGTGCTAAAGCAGGTACATTGTTGTGTAGCCCTGCGCTGAGCGAACCGGCGCAAAAAGTGAGTCCGTTATGCGGATTGTCTACCGCATGCAGTATCCAGGCAATATCCTCTTCACAAGTTACGATGCGTGGCAAACCGAGGACCGGGAAAGGAGGGTCGTCGGGATGGATGCACATATTGATGCCATATTCATCGCATACAGGCATAATGGCTTGAAGAAAGTAACGTAGGTTTTCACGAAGGGCGTTACGGTCCACTCCTTTATAGAGTGCCAGCAGACGACGGAATATGTCAATAGGATTCTTGTCTCCGTCCTTGATATTCCCATTTACAAAGCCTTGAGTCTTAACAATGATGGTATCTACAAGTTCGTCTTTTTCTGCTTCGGTGATGACTTTGTGCAGTTCGTACATTTGTTTTAACTCATTTGCAGTGTAGTCTTTTTCCGCTTCCGTGCGTTGTAAAATCAGGCAGTCGAAGTATGCGAAACGTATCTTGTCAAAATAGAGTGACGACGTCCCGTCTTCCCAAAGATGTTTTAAGTCGGTACGAATCCAGTCGATGACGGGCATGAAGTTGTAGCAAATCGTTTTTACTCCTGCTTTGCCCAAATTGGCAAGGCTTTTCTTGTAATTTTCTATCAGTTCGTCACGTTCATCACCACCATATTTTATGGCTTCACTCACCGGCAGACTTTCCACCACCGACCAGCGTAGGCCGTGAGCTTCAATATATGCCTTTTGGCTGAGGATGGCCTCCAAGGGCCAAACCTCACCGTTGGGGATTTCGTGAAGGGCAGTCACAATACCTTCTACTCCTATTTGTCTCAACATGGGAAGAGTAATTTTATCATTCTTTCCAAACCATCTCCATGTCTTTTCCATTTTTCTGTTGTCGCTTTGTTCTGATTCTGTCAATGAGTAAAGAATATGCTTTATTGATGGATAATCATTGCGGAGCGTGCCGGTACAATAATTTCATCACCTGAGACTTGTCCTATTCCCGACTGCTTGATTTTTCCATCTTTACAAACTATTGTGTAACGACCGGCCGGAATGGATAATTTGGCAGGTTCTTTACGGCTGTTGAACGCCACGATAATATTCTTCCACGAGTCGCCGTTGGCATTGTCTTTCAGGATAAAAGCCATCAAATTACTGCCTTCTACAGGCAAGAACTCCATGTATTGGCGTACTTTGTCAGCATCGCCCATTCGGAAGGCCGGATGGTCTTTTCGCAATGCTATCAATTCTTTCATATAATCAAAAACATCACGATATATGGTCTTGTTTTTCCAGTTAATTGTGTTGATGCTATCGGGACTATTGTAAGAATTATGTATTCCTTTCTTGTCTCGCATCATTTCGTCTCCGGCAAAGATAAAGGGTACACCTTGTGAAGTGAAGACAAAAGTCTCGGCCAGTTTGTGCAGGGAGGCACGTTCTTCGTCCGTTGCTTCTGGCATTGTAGCTTTTAGTCTGTCGGCCAAACACATGTCGTCATGGCAACTTACATAACTTATCATTTGGGTCGGTTGTAGTGCCCACGGCTCTTTACTGTAATTCACCGAATCATTTATTACTTGTGGATGCTTGATTGCTCCTACCAAACCAAACTTGATGCTCATTTCGTGTCCCGGCAGGCCAATCAGGAAAGCACCTTTCCGGTCATCATCCCAGCCACCGCGCAGAGCGTCGCGCATTTCGTCAGAGAAGGCGGCAATGCGTGGCATCTTGTATATATTGGCTTTCATGGCAAGTTCTTCCTGATTAAGTTGGGGAGCACTGGCCGCCCATCCTTCACCATAAATAAAGATGGATGGATCTATCTTGTCTACGGCAGCACGGATTTCGTTCATCGTCTCGATGTCGTGGATGCCCATCAAGTCAAAGCGGAAGCCATCAATGTGATATTCGTTTATCCAGTAGAGTATGGACTCCACCATGTATTTACGCATCATGGCACGGTCGCTGGCTGTCTCGTTTCCGCAACCGGACCCGTTTGCCAGTTCGCCGTCCTTTGTCTGGCGGTAGAAGTAGCCGGGCACCGTACGCTCAAAGTTGCTTTCTTCGGTGTTGAAAGTATGATTATAAACCACATCGAGTACCACGCGGATACCTGCTTTGTGGAGAGCCTGTACCATCTGCTTGAATTCCTTGATTCTTACATCGGGCTTATAAGGATCGGTGGAATAAGAGCCGTCAGGCACATTGTAGTTCTGAGGATCATAGCCCCAGTTATATTGTGCCTTGTCGAGTTTGCTTTCGTCCACAGATGCATAATCGTATGAAGGCAGAATATGCACATGTGTGACACCCAGCTCTTTCAGGTGGTCGATACCGGTTTTTTCACCCAGCGAAGTAGTGGTTCCCAATTCGGTTAATGCAAGGAATTTTCCTTTATTATGAATACCCGAAACGGAGTCCAATGAGAAATCGCGGTGGTGCATTTCATATACTATGATGTCGGAATAGTCTTTTAAAGGCGGACGTGCATCATTCACCCAACCTTCAGGATCGGTAGAACGCAAGTCAATGACAGCGGCACGCTTTCCGTTTACTCCCACAGCTTTTGCCATAATGCCCGGTGTGTCTCCCAGCCATTTACCATTTACTTTTACATTAAAAGTATAGAACTTTCCTTTCAAATCTTCTTTGACGGAGATATTCCAAGTACCATCTTCTCCCATTTCGAGTGGCAGAGTGTGATAAGCAGAACCTTCGTTGCCCGAATCATATAATAATACGCGCACTTCTTCGGCTGTAGGTGCCCAAAGTGTGAACTTCGTTTCAATCGGCGAGTATTCCATTTCCGCTAATTTTCCTTCGGGAATGGGATATTCATTAAAAGATGTATACTCTTTCTTTACAGACTGACAACTGATGGTGGTTGACATTATCGATGCCCAAATAACATGTTTGACATTCATAAATTTATAGATTGTTACTTACAAATTCTTTTCTTGTTTATTTCCTTATTTTATCAGGATTCTTGCTGATAAAATCTTTCCATCCTGAATACTCTTTGGCAAGAGTAGGTCTTCCGGCTTGCAAATAATGACAATAGGCTGCGGCGAGCCCATCGGTAGCATCCATAAAAGGTAACATTTCGCTATCGGGAATATGGAGCATGCGTTTTAGCATATCTGCCACCTGTTCTTTACTGGCTTGTCCATTGCCGGTGATAGCCATTTTTATCTTTAATGGAGCATATTCAGTGATGGGAATGTCGCGGCTCAATGCGGCAGCCATTGCTACACCTTGTGCACGCCCTAATTTTAACATGGACTGTACATTTTTTCCGAAAAAGGGTGCTTCAATGGCCAGTTCATCGGGCAGGTATGCCTCAATAATGCCGATGACACGCTCAAAGATTCGACGAAGTTTAAGATAATGGTTGTCGTATTTGCGCAAATCTATCACTCCCATGGTAATGACTTGCGGTTTGGCGCCTGTTATTTTCAGCAATCCGTAGCCCATGATGGTAGTTCCGGGGTCAATACCCAGGATGATTTTTTCTTTAACCGGCTGAATCACTTGATAACCTCCATTAAGGTGGGAAATCCTATTACTTTGTCTTTGAATACTTTCATCATTTCTTCATTGAGTTTCATACCTTGCAGGGTATGCCAGTGGTGCAAAGCTGCACTGTCTTCTACTTCCCATTGCAGGGAAAAACATTCGCTGTCTTCTTCTTTATGACTGAGGATGTGAGTAAGACGTGGGGTTTGAAGCAATCCTTGCTTTTCTACTTCGGGAATATAGTATTCATTGAGCCAGATGACAAAATTGCGTGCGTCATCAATTGCTACTTGATAAGTGGTATTATATATCAGCATATTAATTTTCTATATTTACATTAATCTTTACCTCAAATAGATATGTTTTTGCAAATGTAATAAAAATACCCCGACTTCTCGCAAGCCAGGGCATCTATTATGAACAAAAAATTAAATTAATCAGATAAGTGCCACTTGTAAATAGCCCTATCTGATGAACTTCATAAACAGAATGGATGATTCTTTGTTCGTTTACGGAGAGAAAATAATATTATATGAAGGGAATCAGAAGAAAAAAAAGAGACTTTTATTTTGTATTTTGAATTTTCTATGTATCTTTGCACCACAAAACCGGGGCATTAGCTCATCTGGCTAGAGCGTTAGACTGGCAGTCTAAAGGTGGCGAGTTCGAGTCTCGCATGCTCCACAATACTCCCCCCTCCCCTTGATTCATAGACTTCTTATAAGGCAAGGGACTAAATCAGGAATTTGTGAAACTTTACCAAACGGCAATTAGGATGTATGTTGAGTGTGTCCTAATTTTCTTATATCCGTCAATACATATTCCACAAAATAATCCGGCATTTGTTATTCTTGGGGACTTAACATATCATATCACCAACAAAGGGAAGAGTAAGCCGTTTCATAGGGTCGGCTAAGGTCTTTTAAACGGAAGATTATTACAGACTCCGGCAGCGGACTGTACAATCCACTATAATAGACTATACAGTCTCCAGTAACGGACTATACAGTCCATTGCTGGAGTCTGTAGTAATCTGACTAATAGACAGGCATAATCGAAAGGACGAAAACACTTAGGCCGGCTAATGAAACGACCTAGGGAGTTCAAGACGTATGCAGAGGTTGAAAACCGGAGGAAACAACATCCGGTGACAGGTGTTAAATAATGAAGTTCAGCTTAAAGGGTGAAATTACGTGCTTTCCTTCCTATATTATTAATGAGGGTATGTCGAAACTCTCATAAACTAAAAATCACCCTCGCCACAGGTAGTTGTAGCAAGGGTGATTTCGATAAAAAGGGAGTTTTGACACCTCTCTATCTTCTTTTTCAATTATTTGCTGTTCTCAACAGTTTTCCATACGCCTGCCGCCAAAGCAGCTCCTATAAATGGAGCTACGATAAATATCCATAGCTGAGATAGTGCTTCACCCCCTTGGAAGAGTGCCGGAGCAATACTGCGGGCAGGATTGACAGAGGTTCCTGTGATGGGGATACAAACAATATGGACTAAAATAAGTGATAATCCGATAGCTAGACCGGCAAAATTACCGGCCCCCTTCTTTGCATCTGTGGTTCCTAATACAACCAACACAAATACAAAAGAAAAGATGACTTCGGCAATCAAACCACCGGCGAGACTCACTCCCGGAGCACAAGCATTAGCTCCTGTGGTTGTAGCATAATTCATGTCAATGTTGGAAGTCAGTATCCAGATAATTGTAGAGCCTATTAATGCTCCTATCACCTGAAATACCATATACATGATGCCTTCTTTAGCTTTCATACGCCCGGACAACATACACCCCAACGTAATTGCGGGATTAATATGGCAACCCGAAATCCCACCGATAGTGTAAGCCATCGCCACTACCGAAAGGCCAAATGCCATCGCTACCATTAATACTTGGGCGGGAGTTCCGCAACCGCCATTAAACACTGCACTTCCACATCCCATCAGTACAAGAATCATTGTACCAATTGTTTCTGCCATGTACTTCTTCATAATAAAAGATTTTAATTAGAAAATAAGGATTATGTTCTTATAAGCCTGAAAGCTACTTAATCATAAGTTAGCTCTACAAAGATAACTATTATTATTAAAAATTCCCATTATTTACTACTAATTTGTTACATATCCGACACATAATTTGGCAATCAGCTAATTTTGCTCTATCTTAGTCCGACAATTATGTTATAGGGCATGTTGCCCAAGATAAACCTTTAAACACATTTCACTTACATGAAAAAACTTTTTACTACGGTGTGTGTAGCCGCTACTCTCGGCTTACTTACATCATGCGGTACACAGACCGCACCGGAAAGAAGTTACAATGAAGGGATAAACATCATCCCAATGCCGGCTTCTTTGCAACAACAGGAAGGTCGCTTCCTGCTTTCTTCCAACACTTCTTTCTATGCTCCTACACCGGAGGCCAAAACTATTGCAGAGTTCTTCGCTGCCAAATTGAAAAATTCCACAGGATTTAATCTTGCAGTGGCTGATGCTGAAAAGGATGGCGGAATCTCTCTCCTCATCGATCCTGCTATGGAGATAAATGAGGAAGGCTACCGACTGGATGTTACCCCAAAAGGTGTCAAAATCCAAGCTAAGACTCCAAAAGGTGTCTTTTATGGTATGCAAAGTCTTTTGCAATTGCTGCCTGCTGAGGTGGAAAGCCCTTCAGTTGTCAAGAACATCGAATGGAGTGCACCTTGTGTAAGTATCGATGATGCTCCACGTTTTGCTTATCGTGGTATGATGCTTGATCCGTGTCGTCATTTTATTCCGGTAGAAAATGTGAAAAAACAGCTTGATGTATTGTCTTTGTTCAAAATCAATACGTTCCATTGGCATCTTACTGATGACCAGGGATGGAGAATCGAAATCAAGAAATATCCAAAGTTGACCGAAATAGGCTCTAAGCGTATTGATGGAGAGGGCACTGAATATGGCGGTTTCTACACACAAGAGGAGATAAAGGATATAGTGGCTTACGCTGCCGAACGTTTTATTACAGTTATTCCTGAGTTGGAAACTCCGGGACATGAACTGGCTGCTATCTCGGCCTATCCCGAACTTTCTTGTAAAGGTCAGCCCACCACTCCACGTATTATTTGGGGTGTGGAAGATATTGTAATGTGTCCGGGAAAAGAAGACATGTTCAAATTCCTGGAAGATGTTGTTGAGGAAATGGTTCCATTGTTCCCCGGCACTTATTTCCATATTGGCGGTGATGAATGTCCTAAAAGCAGCTGGAAGAATTGTCCGGCTTGCCAGGCACGCATCAAGGCTGAAGGCTTGAAAGCTGATAAAAATCACACGGCCGAAGAGCGTTTGCAGAGCTACGTTATCCAGCGTATGGAGAAAATGCTTGCTAAACACGGCAAAAAGATTATCGGATGGGATGAGATTTTGGAAGGTGGTTTGAGTCCTGAGGCCACTGTAATGTCATGGCGCGGAGAGTCTGGAGGTATTGCTTCTGCTTTGCAGGATCATGATGCCATTATGACTCCGGGCGGAAACGGTATGTATCTTGATACATTCCAAGGAGATTCAAAGATTGAGCCGGTAAGTATCGGTGGTTATACCTTGTTGGAAAAGGTATACAGCTACAATCCGGTGCCCGATACATTGGTTACCTTGGGTAAGGAAAAATACATAAAAGGTGTACAAGCCAACCATTGGTCGGAATATATGTATAATACCGACATTATGGAATATCGTATGTATCCGCGTATGTTGGCAGTTTCTGAAATTGCATGGACTCCATTGGATAAAAAGGACTACAAGGACTTTGAACGTCGTATCAACAATGCTTACGTCCGTTTGGATGGTCATGATGTCAATTACCATATTCCACAGCCCGAACAACCGAACGGTTCTTGTAACTTTGTGGCCTTTGTTGATTCCACTTCATTGACATTCAAGACTACACGTCCCGAAACAATGGTTTATACGCTGGATGGTACTGACCCTACACCTTCGTCTACTCAATACACAGAACCGATTAAAGTGACAGAAACCACTACATTGAAGATTCGTACCGTTCTTCCTTCCGGAAAAATGAGTCCGGTTCGTAACATCACTGTAGAAAAACAGACATTGGCTCCTGCCAAAATGGTTGAAAAAACGACTCCGGGTCTGAAGATGAAGATGGCTGACGGCACATTCTTTAAAGCAAGTGAATTGGATAAGGCTACAGACTGGAAGGAAATGACTGTGAAGTCTCTTCGTGATATACGCAGTCAGGTGCAATCTACTGAAAGTATGCGTGGCGTAAAACAATACGGTGCTGTCGCGACCGGATATGTAGACATTCCTGAAGATGGTGTGTACTACTTCACCACAAACAATGACGAGGTATGGATTGACGGTAAACTTCTTATCAGCAATGAGGGTGAAGTGAAACGTTTCTCGCGCAATGACAAGTCAGTAGCATTAGCTAAAGGTTTACACGAATTGAAAGTAGTGTTCCTTGGACACATCATCGGTGGATGGCCTTCATTGTGGGATGATGCTTCCATCTCAATTCGCAAGGCGGATCAAGAGAGATTCACTCCTATCAAACCAGAACAATTATTCTATTAATATAGATAGCACAGTTAGGCACGGATACCCACGGATTCTCTTTATTCTTTTCAATGAGATTCGTGTATTCCGTGCCTAAAATATATTCTCAATTCTTTGGAATCGGCTTAGACCACACTTCCTCTTTAGTCAATTTATCTATAACTGAAATAATTCCTCCCGGGAAGTCCTTCACATAGCCTTTTCTTTCTGCCAACATATCTTCCGCCATCCGAATGGCTTTCTCTTTGTTTTTCAAATTAAAGCCTTTATAGGCTGAGTCTTGTTCGTCTCTGAAATAAATATCGTATGTCTCCATTATTTGTTCATAGTTTTAAATTGGGGTGCAAAGATATAATTTCTAATGGATATAGAGCTGAATAAAATTATATTTTAGTTCCCCATAAACAAAAAAAGAATATCCGCTGTTCTATCCATTGTATTTGACAACTATCGTATTATGATAAAAATAAGATATTATATCCTGATAATCATTTGTTTGGCATCGCAAATAGGTGTTGCTGCGACACCTTCCGCCTTTTATTCAGCGTTAAAAAAGATATATCCTTTGGCTACCGATGTCGAGTGGTCACAACAGGGGAACTACCATACGGCTGAGTTTGTACAAAATGGGTTCGACACAAAAGTGTGGATGAATACCAATGCTCAATGGGTAATGACTAACACCGATTTGCAAACTGCCGATCAACTGCCCCCCGGTGCTTACAATGCTTTTACATTCAGTTCCTTTTCACAGTGGACGGTACAGAATGTCTTTTTTATCGAGTTTCCCAAACGCCCCGCTGTCTATGCCATACAGGTAAATATGGATAACTCTGATGCTACTTATCAGCTATTCCTAACGCCCGACGGACGAGTGTTGCAAACAAAGGACGCAAGCTATAACAATACTGCTATCACCCCTTCTGTTTTCGATTTTATGTAGAGAAAGACGAAACATGACTGAACAGATAACTAATATCCCCGACTGGGGAAATAAAAAAAAATGTAAGCAACTGATTGGGTCTTTATAGATTGGATATGGAGCTATTTCACTTATGCTCCTTCATTGCGGCTTATTATTAAGCCCCACCCTTTGACAGAGGATGAAGAAAAGAGCGAAGTTGAGTGAACGACGTTAAATTAATGTAAAAAGCTATTGTCTATTCCTATCTCATAGGCTCATTTTACTACTTTTGCGCACACTTGCCTCTAAATTGTGCAAAAGTTATCATGAAATTAGAACAAAGTTTTATCGCTCTTATAGAGCAAAGCATAAAGGCAAATTGGTATTTGAACGCTCTGACTGACTACAAAGGTGCTACGCTTCAATACCGGGATGTCGCCCGAAAGATAGAGAAGATTCACATTATGCTGGAGAATGCCGGCATCGTGCAAGGAGATAAAATAGCCATTTGCGGACGTAATAGTGCCCATTGGACTGTTACTTTCCTTGCTGTTATGACGTATGGTGGTGTGGTAGTACCCATTTTACATGAATTCAAGCCCGATCAAGTGCATAATATCGTCAACCATTCAGAAGCGCGGCTTCTTTTTGCTGGTGACCAAGTGTGGGAAAATCTGAATGAAATGGTAATGCCCCATTTAGAAGGTATCATTGAATTGAAGGATTTCGGTCTGGTAGTCTCCCGTTCGGAGAAGTTGACTTATGCCCGCGAACACCTTAACGAAATGTTCGGTCGCAAATTTCCATGCCGTTTCCGCCCCGAGAATGTGTCATACCGCAAAGAAACTTCGCCTGAAGAACTTTCAATAATCAATTATACATCTGGCACCACCGGATATTCCAAAGGAGTGATGCTCCCCTATCGCAGCATTCTTTCAAATGTATTGTATTGTACAGAAAAGATTGGAATCAAAGCAGGTGACAATGTCGTGTCCATGCTCCCATTGGGACACGTATTCGGCATGGTTTTTGATTTTCTTTACGGTTTCACTGTCGGTGCACATCTGTGGTTTCTTACTCGTATGCCGTCGCCCAAAATCATTGCAGAATCTTTTGCTGAAATTCGTCCAAGGGTCATTTCATGCGTACCGTTGATTGTAGAGAAGATATTCAAGAAAAACATTTTGCCCAAGGTGGATAATAAATTAGGCAAGCTCTTGCTTCATGTCCCCATTATCAGTGACAAAATAAAAGAGCTGATACGCCAAAAGGCAATGGAGGTATTCGGTGGAAACTTTATAGAGATAATCATTGGAGGAGCACCATTTAATGCAGAAGTCGAAGCATTTGTCCGCAGTATTAATTTTCCTTATACCATTGCATACGGCATGACAGAATGTGGCCCTATTATCTGTCATAATCATTGGACGGAATTAAAACAGGCTTCTTGTGGTACGGTGGCAGCACGTATGGAGGCTAAAGTTTTATCTCCCAACCCGACAGAGGTGCCGGGTGAACTGGTTTGCCGAGGGGCTAATGTGATGTTAGGTTATTATAAGAATGAAGAAGCCACCGGTCAGGTGATTGATAAAGACGGTTGGCTGCACACGGGAGACATGGCAGTGATTGATTCTGAAGGACACATTTATATCAAAGGTCGTTGTAAGAATCTGTTGCTCACAGCTTCCGGACAGAACATTTATCCTGAGGAGATAGAGTCAAGACTCAACAATATGCCATACGTATCGGAATCTTTGGTTATTTTACAGCAAGACAAATTAGTGGCATTGGTTTATCCTGATAATGATGATGCTTTTGCACATGGACTTAAACATGCCGACATCGAAAGAGCCATGGAGGAGAACCGCATTGAACTAAACAAGCAACTGCCTGTTTACTCACAAATTGCGCGTTGTAAGCTCTATCCGGAGGAATTTGAAAAAACAGCGAAAAAAAGTATTAAAAGATTCTTGTATCAGGATATCAAAGAATAGTTTTTCTTTCATTTTCCTTATCCGATAGAATGGGGAATATTTTCATTAGGAAGTATACGGAATTAAATGGCGGAAGAAATTGCATACTTCACTGCTTTATATTTTCTTTGCAGCAACTAAAAAAAGCAATATGAAGAATTCCCCTGAATTATTGGTCTATAAAGCCTCTGCAGGTTCGGGTAAAACCTTTACACTGGCAGTGGAATATATAAAATTATTAATACTGAATCCTCGGGCTTACCGTAATATCTTGGCAGTAACCTTCACGAATAAAGCTACTACTGAGATGAAAGAACGCATTCTGAGTCAACTGTATGGAATCTGGATAAATGATAAAAACTCCAGAGCTTATTTGGAAAAGATAACGGAAGAACTCGGTATGCCTGAAGAGCAGATTCGCACAGCAGCTGCTAAAGCTCTTCATCTGATGATACACGATTATAGTCGCTTTAGGGTAGAGACCATCGATTCATTCTTTCAATCGGTAATGCGCAATCTGGCACGCGAATTGGAGCTGGGGGCCAACCTGACTATTGAATTGAACAATATGGAGATATTGAGTGATGCGGTGGACTCGATGATTGAAAAGCTCAACCGTCAATCTCCTGTCCTTTATTGGCTATTGGAGTATATCGAAGAGCGCATTGCTGACGATAAACGTTGGAATGTATCAGGAGAAATCAAGAACTTCGGACGGAATATCTTTGATGAAGGATATATAGAAAAAGGTGACGGACTGCGCCGGAAGTTGCAAGACAAGGACTGTATCAAAAACTATCGCCGTACGCTGCAGGCAATCGAAACGGAGGCACTGGAACAGATGAAAGGTTTTGCCGACCAGTTTTTCGGGATATTGGAAAGTAATGGTCTGACTATAGACAGTTTGGCCAATAAAAGTAAAGGAATATCCGGTTATTTTAGCAAATTGCAGATGGGAAAGTTGGACGATAGTCTTCGCAATGCGACGGTGGAGAAACATCTTGCCTCTCCTGAAAACTGGTCTTCAAAAAGCTCGCCTAGCCGTAATGCTATTACCGAGCTGGCAGCTGCGGAACTTATCCCCTTATTGCAGACGGCGGAAGAGTTCCGAAGTAAGAATAATATGTTGGTCAACTCCTGCCAGCTTTCTCTACGCTATGTGAACAATGTACGATTATTGACAAATATCGATGAGGAAGTGCGCCGTTTGAATTACGAGAACAATCGCTTTCTGCTTTCGGATACCAATGCATTACTCCATAATCTGGTGCACGACGGTGACTCTTCTTTTGTGTTCGAAAAGATAGGAACTACGATTCGTAATGTAATGATTGATGAGTTTCAGGATACATCCCGAATGCAATGGGATAATTTCCGTTTATTACTGTTGGAAGGACTTTCGCAAGGAGAAAACAGCTTGATTGTAGGAGATGTGAAGCAATCTATTTACCGTTGGCGTAATGGAGATTGGGGTATCTTGAACGGACTAAAAGACCATATTGAGGCATTTCCCATTAATGTGAAGACATTGACTACCAATCGCCGGAGTGCAGGAAACATTATTGAATTCAACAATAAGGTATTTACTGCTGCCTGCCACACTTTGAACGATATTTATAAATCTGAACAAGGAGAAGAGTGTGAAGATTTGAAAGAAGCATATATTGATGTGTGCCAGGAAAAAGATAAAGACCCGGAGGGGGGATATGTCAAAGTAACTTTCCTGACGGAAAAAGAAGATGTAACTTATGCTGAGGATACTTTACAGCAGTTAGCAAATGAGGCTCAACGATTGGTGGCAACAGGTGTACGACTGAAGGATATCGCCATTTTGGTGCGAAAGAATAAAACCATTCCGTTGGTGGCTGATTATTTTGATAAAAACACACCTTACAAGATTGTATCGGATGAAGCTTTCCAGTTGAATGCGTCATTGGCCATCTGCATGATAATAGATGGGTTACGTTATCTGTCCGACCCTGAAAACCGCATTGCAAAAGCACAACTTGCTGCAGCTTATCAAAATGAAATACTGAAGAACAACATAGATTTGAACACGCTGTTGCTAAATGATATAGATGAGTATTTACCGATTTCCTTCATCAAGCAGCAGGAGAAATTGAGATTAATGCCATTGTATGAACTGATGGAAAAGTTGTTCGGTCTGTTTGAAATGTCACGCATCAAGCAACAAGATGCCTATCTTTGTGCATTCTTTGATGCCGTTGTGGAATATTTACAGAATAATTCTTCGGAGATGTCCGCCTTTATCGCTTTCTGGGAGGAGACACTCTTTCAAAAAACGATACCTTCAGGCGAAGTGGAAGGTATTCGGATTATTTCCATTCATAAGTCGAAGGGGTTGGAATATCACACAGTACTTCTCCCCTTCTGTGACTGGAACATGGAAAAGGAGCGCAGCTTGACGCACCTGATGTGGTGTGCACCCAAAGCGGCACCGTTTAACGAGCTCGATATCGTTCCTGTCAATTACTCCACAGCCATGCAGCAGTCTATTTACAGGGAAGAGTATTTGAATGAGCGATTGCAGTTGTGGGTGGATAATCTGAATTTGCTTTATGTAGCGTTTACCCGTGCCAAGAAGAATCTTATTGTTTGGGGTAGAGACGGATTGAAAGGTACTGTTTCGGAACTGCTGCAACAAGCTATGGAGCAGATGGATGTTCCGCAACAAGAACATGACAGTATCCATCAGGAAGAATCTGAAGGCGATGCCAACACTGATACTCCCGATAATGTTGTGTATGAAATGGGTGCGCTCTGTTTATCAGAAGCAAGGAGAGCGGATGACATTACCAAAAATAAGTTACTGGTAAACCCTGAGAAGATTTCCCTCCATTTGGAATCGTTGGAGAGTAACATTGAGTTTAAACAGTCCAATCGTTCTGCTGAGTTTATCCGCGGAGAAGAAGAAACCGGAGAGAAATATATTCGGCAGGGACAGTTACTGCATAATCTGTTTTCAGTGATTCGTACACAGGATGATATTCCCTCTGCCATCGAGCGGCTTCGTTTTGAAGGAATCATTGAGTCGGCTGAGCAAGAGAAGCAAATCAAGAAATTGACCGAATGGGCTTTGAATCATCCGCTAGTGAAAGAGTGGTATTCGGGCCATTGGGAACTTTATAATGAATGTGCTATTATATATAAGGAGAATGGCGAATTGCAGATGCGTCGTCCCGACCGTGTGATGATGAAAGACGGCAAGGTGGTAGTAGTGGATTTTAAGTTCGGAAAAAAGCGCACCGATTATCATAAGCAGGTACGCGACTATATGAGCTTGTTGTCTGATATGGGATATGAGAATATTCGTGGATATCTGTGGTATGTATTTGAAAATGAATTAGTGGAGGTAAAATAATCATGGAAAGCTTTTTAAAACTCGTAGCAACAGACTTATATAATCGTACTCAAGGTGACTTGGCGCATACTGCTGTGGTGTTCCCTAACAAACGTGCCGGCTTGTTTTTTAATGAACATTTGGCGGAACAGTCAGACGCACCAATTTGGTCACCGGCTTATGTGAGTATTAGTGAACTTTTCCGTAGCCTTTCTACATGGGAAGTGGGAGATTCGGTCAAGTTGGTGTGCGAACTCTATAAAGTATTCCTTCACGAAACTCAGAGCAAAGAAACTTTGGATGATTTCTATTTTTGGGGGGAGATGCTTATCAGTGATTTTGATGATGCTGATAAGAATATGGTGGACACTGATAATTTGTTCACTAACCTGCAAGACCTGAAAAACATCATGGATGATTATACCTTTCTCAATGATGAACAGGAAGAAGCTATCCAACAGTTTTTTCAGAATTTTTCTATTGAGCGCCGTACGGTATTGAAGGAGCGGTTTATCTCCATGTGGGATGCTTTGGGGAATATTTACAAAGGATTTCGTGAAGTGCTTTCATCTCAGGGAGTTGCATACGAAGGGATGCTTTACCGCCATGTAATAGAGCATCTGGATGTAGAGGCGTTGCCTTATGAAAGATATGTATTCATAGGCTTCAATGTACTGAATAAAGTAGAGCAGACCTTGTTTAAGAAGTTGCAGGAAGCGGGTAAAGCCATTTTTTATTGGGACTATGATGAGTTTTATATGAACTCCCATCCTCATGGGAATCCTGACGAACTACATCCTCATGAAGCCGGAGAATTCATTCGCCGCAATTTGCGTGATTTTCCTTCTCCCCTGCCCGCTGAGTTATTCAACACGCTGGTCCGGCCCAAAGAAATCCGTTATATTGCCGCACCTACCGAAAATGCACAAGCCCGTTATCTTCCGACATGGATACGTGAAAACCTGACAAGGCAAGAGAAAGAAACTGCTGTTGTCCTTTGTAACGAAGCGTTACTCCAACCTGTGTTACATTCGTTGCCTGATGAAGTGAAGCATGTCAATATCACGATGGGATTTCCTTTATCGCAAACCCCTGTATATAGCTTTCTTACATCATTGCTGGAGTTGCATACTCACGGATATAACCGGCATAGCGGGCGTTATACATACTTGGCGGTTGTTACTCTGCTGAAACACCCTTATACACGCCAATTGAGTTCCAATTCTGAACTGTTGGAAAAAGAACTGACCAAGCATAATCGTTTTTATCCGTTACCCAGTGAATTGCAGAAGGATGAATTTCTTACTCAATTATTTGCTCCGCTATCCGGCAGTAACCTAAGTTTGTGTCTCCGTATATCTGAAATATTGCAGCAAATAGCCAGCATTTATCAGAATAAAACAGGAGAAGATCTTTATCGTGAGTCACTTTTTAAAGCATATACCACAATCAGCAGATTCCGTACTCTGATAGAAGAAGGAGAACTGACGGTTCAGCCGGAGACATTACGGCGTTTGTTGGTTAAAGTATTGTCGGCTACCAATATACCTTTTCATGGAGAGCCGGCCATCGGAATGCAAGTAATGGGAGTACTCGAAACACGTAACTTGGATTTTCGCCATTTGGTCATGTTATCGGTTAACGAAGGTCAGCTACCCAAATTGGGAGGAGATTCTTCTTTTATCCCTTATAATTTACGTAAAGCTTTTGGCATGACTACCATTGAGCACAAGATAGCCGTTTATGCTTACTATTTCTATCGGCTTCTGCAACGTGCCGAAAAAGTTACTTTGTTATACAATACCAGTTCCGATGGACTCAATCGTGGAGAATGGAGCCGTTTTATGTTACAATTCCTGATTGAATGGCCTCACCCCATTATACGTCAATATTTGGAAACAGGACAATCACCGCAAGGTACACTTTCTATTACCATTCCCAAAACACCGGAAGTAATGAGAAAAATGCAAAGCGTGTTTGATGTCCGTGTTAACAAAAAGGCCAAATTCTCTCCTTCGGCACTTAATTATTATTTGGATTGTCCGCTGAAATTCTATTATATTTATGTAGCAGGCCTTTCAGCTCCCGAGCAAGTCAGTGCAGAAATAGACTCTGCCACTTTCGGAAGTATTTTCCATTTGGCAGCCGAGAATATTTATAAGGATTTGACGGCACATAACAATGTTATTAATAAAGAGACATTGGAGGCGCTTCTTCATAATGAGGTAAAACTGCAGGATTATGTAGATGCTGCTTTTAAAGAACTGTTCTTTAATGTACCCCAAAATGAAAAGCCTGAATACAATGGTGTACAGTTAATAAATTCTGCTGTTATCACAAGGTATTTGAAACAATTGCTGGAAAATGATTTGCGCTATACGCCCTTCACTTTCGTGGGTTCCGAGCAACCAGTGCAGGAGGATGTCGAAATTAGGACTCCGAAAGGTATTATAAAATCGCGTATTGGAGGTATTATCGACCGTTTGGACAGTAAAAACGGTACATTGCGAATTGTAGACTACAAAACCGGTGGTGATGCGGACACTCCTCCTAATGTGAAATCTCTCTTCACACCAGACAAAAAGCGCTCTAATTATGTGTTCCAAACATTTCTTTATGCTGCTATTATGTGTCGAAAACAGTCATTAAAGGTTGCTCCTTCCTTGCTTTATATTCATCGGGCAGCAACAGAAACTTATTCTCCGGTCATCCAAATGGGAGAACCTAGGAAACCAAAAGAACCTGTGGAGGATTTCAGCATATATGAAACAGAGTTCAGAGAGCGATTGCAGGTGCTGCTGGAGGATATATTTAACCCGGAAATACCTTTTACCCAAACGGAGGTCGTAGAAAAATGCACTTATTGTGATTTTAAGGCATTGTGCAAACGATAATATTAGTGATGATTGTTGGTTTGGGGGCAAAACATGGATAATGCTCTTTTAGTTTGTAGGGGCGAGGTTCGCTCGCCCGAAAACAGTTTGCTTTGTGTCTTCGGGCAGGCAAACCCTGCCCCTACAGCTGACGATTGGATAGGCCATTTTGTTTTGACACATTCCCAAACTTGAGATTAGTGTATCCGACCTGATTAGGGGGCCACATAAAGTTTTAGTGATTCATCCCAGGAAATCATTCCTGGTTTGCCCCACCAATAGAAATCATCCAGATTACAGAAATCATTGTTCTTTTTCATTTCTTCTTTTAGTAATCGTTTATATGCATTCTTTAAGAATGCATAAGCCGGCATCTCAGCAAGATTTACCATTTCCCATGGGTCTTCATTTAAGTTGAAAAGCTGTTCTTTCTTCTCTCCCTTTATATTATAAATGATATATTTCCAACCGTCTTTCACAAGACCGCGCTGAATACTGTTGTAGGCAAGAAAGAGATGGTCACGATGTGTATTTTCTTCTTTTTTCATCACCGGTAGCAATGACTTTCCTGTTACGGAAGATGATGGGCGGATGCCTATCAAATCACACAGGGTGGGATATACATCCGATAGATAACAATATACATTCCGTTGGGTCCCTTTTTCTATTCCAGGTGCGGAAATAATCAAAGGAATACGGACACTGTGATCATATAAATTCTGCTTGCCTAACAAACCGTGTTGGCCTACCGCCAAACCATTGTCGGAAGCAAATACTAGAATTGTATTGTCAAGTTGTCCGCTTTCTTGTAGTGCCTGTAATACACGGCCTATCTGAGTATCTACTTCACTAATCATGCCGTAATAATCTGCTATCTCCTTTTTTATGGCTTCTTCAGTGCGCGGAACAGGTATTAATACTTCATCCCTCACATTCATGTCTCCCGTATCAAAAGGATGGCGCGGCAGAAAGTTGATAGGCAATGCAATAGTATCTGCTTCATAATGTTTACCGTAGACAGGATGTTTCAATCGGGGGTCGTGGGGAGAAGTAAAGGCCACGTAAGCAAAAAAAGGTTGTTTGCCGTTCTTCTGTTTCTTTAGGAAATTAACGGCTGCATCGGCAAACATCTCGGAGGAAAATTTATCACCGGTAAACTTTTCCCGATATTGTCCACTTGGGTCGTAATGATTCAGACGAGGTTCTACATGGCCATTTGTTTCATAAGTGTGCATCCCTCCGAAGAATATATTTTCTCCGTCAGAAAAAGAGCGGTTGAAGGATGCGAAATCTGAGTGCCATTTTCCGGTTTCGAAAGTAGTATATCCATGTTGGCGCAGCAGTTCGGGTAATGTGATGTGTTGCTCAGGAATCACCTGACCATCCTTTACTATCTGAAAAACTCCCCTGCCAGTCATAATCATGGCACGACTGGGCATAGAGAGCGCACCTCCCAGCGAGCCGTTGGTATAGGCAGACTGGAACGAGATGCCATTTTGGTAAATGCGGTCTATATTGGGTGTACTTACTTGCTCACAACCATTGTGATGAATGCAAGTACGTTGCATATCATCCACTAAAAGAAATAAAATGTTGGGCAACTCCTTTTTCGATGCTCCCATACAGGTAACGGTATATAATAATGCTCCTACGGAAAACAGTAACTTTCTCATAGATAATAGATTTTATTTCATGTTTTAAGATTATATCAGTTAAGCAAAGATTTCTTTCTGATGATTATACTAACGAATGGGAACGGCAGGATGATAGTCTTGAATAGCATTTAAAATGGCGTTGACATCAACAGTATGCCCTTTAATTTCAAAAAAGTTGTGATGCATTTTACCGTCGGAATATCTTACTATAATAGATCTTATCTCCGCATTCTTTGCCATTTTTCTCTCTATCTCTGTGATATTGGTCAAGGGGAATTTTCTTGTTTTTCCTAATCCGGGCTTGTAGATAAAACTGTTCGGTGTAATGGTGTAAGTGAAGTGCCCGGCCAAGAATGTAATGATAGCATAAATCAGCCACATAATTCCTAATTCATATTTCTTTGTCATGCCGACATATACTGTTGCAAATATGAGGATGAACGATATCGGTATCCATACCCATAAAGGTTGCTTGGTTCTGAATTCGTATTTTTCCATTTTATTTCGTATTTGATTTATACAAAAATAGGGAGATTAGGTTAAATAACCAAACCTCCCCATAGGAATTTATGAACGATTTCTAACAATTAATCAAATTAGAGAATGGCTTTTACAGTTTCCAGCATACCTTTTTCTTGGATTGAATCAAGATTGGCTTTGACAGCCTTTGTAAGTCCCGGAATCTTATTCAGGTTTTCACCCCAAATGGAAGTTGCTTCCAATACACCTTCGGCAACCTTTCCTGTGTCACCGGTAGCCCAGAGCTCTTTTAAGAGTTTCATAATTTCAGGAGCATCATTGGGAGTGATTTCTGCACCGTCCATACGAACGCCACCCTTATAATAAGTGATGATGGCGGCTAATCCCAAAACTAAACCTTGCGGCAATTCACCTTTGCGGTCAAGGTATACTTTCAATCCAGGCAAATCGCGAGTTTGATATTTAGGGAATGAATTTAGCATAATAGAAGTTACCTGATGATCAACGAACGGATTATTAAAGCGCTCCAACACATCTTCGGCAAACTTTTTCAGTTCTTCTTTCGGTAAATTTAATGTTTCCATTAACTCATCAAACATAACCTTGTGAATATATTTGCCGATTATTTCATGCTGGCAAGCGTCACGCACAATGTTGATGCCTGACAAATATGCTACGGGAGATAACACTGTATGCGGGCCGTTGAGCAAAGTCACTTTTCTTTCATGGTAAGGAGCTTCGGAAGGAACGAACAACACATTTAATCCGGCCTTATCAGCTGGGAATTCTTTTGCGACTTCTTGAGGGGCTTCAATCACCCACAAATGGAAAATCTCTGCTTGAACAACCAGATTGTCATCATATTGCAGTTTTTCTTTGATGGCGGCGATGTCTTTACGAGGGAATCCCGGAACGATGCGGTCTACCAAAGTGGCATATACCCCACACGCTTCTTCAAACCATTTCTTAAAGTCTTCACCCAAATTCCACAATTCAATGTATTGGTAGATGGTCTCTTTCAGTTTATGACCATTCAGAAAAATCAGTTCACAGGGGAATATAATCAGCCCTTTACTCTTGTCACCGTTAAATGTCTTATAACGATGATATAATAATTGTGTCAGTTTGCCGGGATAAGAAGAAGCAGGAGCATCTTCCAATTTACAAGCCGGATCGAAAGCAATACCGGCTTCTGTCGTATTCGAGATAACGAAACGCATTTCCGGTTGCTCTGCCAATTTCATGAATTCATTATTCTGAGCATAAGGGTTTAATGCCCGGCTGATTACATCAATCTTTGTAAGGCTGTTCACTACTTGCCCTTTATCCAAACCTTGTAGGTTGACATGATAGAGACAGTCTTGTGCATTTAGCATATCAACCATGCCCTTGTCTATGGGTTGCACCACTACTACACTACTATTAAAGTCTGCTTTTTCGTTCATATTGTAGATAATCCAATCTACGAATGCACGAAGAAAATTACCTTCACCAAATTGAATAATTCTTTCGGGGCGTTGTGCCTTGACGGATGTTTCCTTGTTTAATGCTTTCATACGATACTAATTATTAGATGTGTTTATTTATACCCTGTGGAGATTATAGAGATTTATGGTATACTCATAGTATTATAGAATAGCATCAAATGGTAATATTTATTTAATTTATCATTTGCCATTCGGAAAGTAAGCATTTAAAATCTTTAAATCTTCGCTGCAAATATACGAATTATTTTGTTATTCCAAATAAAATTTCTACTTTCGTGTTCGATAACGGTTAATAAATCTAAATGAACGTTTTTGGATACTCTTTCAAAAGCCGGGCTTAGATATAGGTTAAAATAGACAACAATTATATAGACATTAAAAAGACTGCTTATGAAAAACTTTATGGATGAAAACTTCTTGCTTCAGACAGAGACAGCACAGAAGTTATATCACGAACATGCGGCAAAAATGCCCATTATTGACTATCACTGTCATCTTATTCCTCAGATGGTAGCCGATGATTATCAGTTTAAGTCACTGACTGAAATTTGGCTGGGAGGCGACCATTATAAATGGCGTGCCATGCGCACCAACGGAGTGGACGAACGTTATTGTACCGGTAAGGATACCTCTGATTGGGAGAAGTTTGAGAAATGGGCCGAAACAGTTCCATATACTTTCCGTAACCCGCTGTATCATTGGACTCATTTGGAATTAAAAACAGCTTTCGGCATTGATAAAGTATTAAACCCGAAAACTGCACGCGAAATTTATGAGGAATGTAATGAGAAGCTGCAACAGCCGGAATATTCAGCGCGTGGCATGATGCGCCGTTATCACGTAGAGACGGTTTGTACAACTGATGACCCTATCGACTCTTTGGAATATCATATTAAGACACGTGAAAGCGGTTTTGAAATAAAAATGCTTCCTACATGGCGTCCCGACAAAGCTATGGCTGTAGAGCTTCCTGCCGATTTTCGTACATATATGGAAAAACTATCAGCTGTGAGTGGTATTAGCATTTCTTCTTATGATGATATGGTATCGGCTTTACACAAACGCCATGACTTTTTTGCAGAACAAGGTTGCAAATTATCAGACCATGGTATTGAAGAATTCTATGCAGAGGATTATACTGATGCTGAAATCAAAGCTATCTTTAATAAAGTTTATGGCGGAACTGCGTTGACGAAAGAAGAAATATTGAAATTCAAATCGGCTATGCTGGTTGTGTTTGGCGAAATGGATTGGGAGAAAGGTTGGACTCAGCAGTTTCACTATGGTGCTATCCGTAACAATAACACCAAGATGTTCAAACTTCTTGGCCCTGATACCGGTTTCGACTCTATCGGTGAATTTACTACAGCTAAAGCAATGGCAAAATTCCTTGACCGCTTGAATACGGAAGGAAAACTAACTAAGACCATTCTTTATAATTTGAATCCTTGCGCTAACGAAGTTATTGCCACTATGTTGGGGAATTTCCAAGATGGAACTATTCCAGGCAAGATTCAGTTTGGTTCTGGCTGGTGGTTTCTAGATCAGAAAGATGGTATGGAAAAGCAAATGAACGCATTATCATTATTAGGACTATTAAGTCGTTTTGTAGGTATGCTGACTGATTCACGTTCTTTCCTGTCCTACCCGCGTCATGAATATTTCCGTCGGACTTTATGCAACTTGTTAGGCAATGATGTAGAAAACGGTGAAATTCCTGTATGTGAAATGGAACGCGTCAATCAGATGGTAGAAGACATTGCGTATAATAACGCAAAGAAATTCTTCCAATTTTGATAAAGAAAGAAATCTTTGAGGAGTCACTGATATTTTCTGTTGCCATCAGTGGCTCTTTTGTTTATGAGAGACTCACTCTACACTTGGTATATGTGGAATTATTCTACAGTTTTGTAGAGTTGCAAACCATCTTTCTACACTTTCTTCAAATCTTCATTGTCCTATTAACTATTTTATTATCAGTATTTTCCTAATTATTCCGCGATTTTGGCACGTAACTTGCTTATACATCGGAAACAAATTAATTTAAAAACGAGAAATGATGAAAAAGGTATTAGTTTTATTAGCAGTGATATTAGGGTTAGGTACTTCAGTTGTATGTGCAGAAGGTGTAAAAGATGCAAAGAAGGAACAAACAGTAAAGACAAAGAAATCTCCCGATTTTATTGAAATCTATATGAATGATGTTCCCGAAACGATAATGGATACTTTGGCATGCGAAGGATCCATGATAAAACAAGCATTTTTATCCTATGATGTCAATGGAAGCAGAATCTATAAAGTGATTGTTTTAACCAGTAGTTTGGAAGAAACTACTAAATATTTCAGTGAAGATGGAAAAGTGATAAGATAATTTTTTAGTTAGTATGTAGAATGATGATGGTTTCGGCTTGTGATAAGCCGGAACCTTTTTTATGATATATACCAAATTAGTTATATAGTATGATATATCCATTCAGATACGTAGCAAGCAGTAGCCATAACGTATAAGGAATAAACAACAAAGAACTAATCTTCTTTACAGGATAACTTTCTATCATATAATATATTATAAATATATCAAGAAGTAGTATATCTATAAATCCCAGTAACGGACTTTGGAAATAGAAAAAACAAATACTCCAAGTAAAATTGAGTAATAGTTGGCAGCTAAAAAGCCACCTCAAGGTTTTTCTTTTTGTATGTTGAGTGTTCCATATTAGTCCTATCGATATCCCCATACAGAGATAAAGGAGACTCCATACAATAGGAAATATAAAATTGGGAGGAGTTAATGATGGTTTATTTAAGAACGGATACCACGTTTGAATGGCATCAGCCTGAAAGTATGCGGCGGTGAATCCCACACTAAAACAAATTATTACTGCCACACATATTGATATGATTTTATTCATTATTGATTATTTTGTTAATGTTCATCTTATGTAGTAACAAAAGATATTCTGTTTTGCTTAATAAAGATGGATGAAATTTTGATATGATGACTCATTCTCTCTATAAATAATATCATAAAACGAACAATGATGAAATGTAAAAGAAACGAATGTTAAATTACAACGTTATTTAAAGGAAGTTTATATATAAAATTAGCTTCTAATATGATAAAATGCTATTTTTACAGCAAATAACTAAGCATTCTATTATTAACCTCTTTAATAAAAGTTCAAATGGATAAGAATCAAATAGGCTTAAATGCCGGAAAAGTTTGGAAGCTTCTGAATAATAATCAACGATGGAGTTATTGTGAGCTAAAGGAAGCAGTCGGGCTGTCTGATAGAGATTTAAATGCTGCTATTGGTTGGTTGGCTCGTGAAGATAAAATTGATTTTGAAACCGAAGATGGAAATGACCGATTGTTTTTATGTGTGAACGTGTATATCGGATGATAAAGTAAAGAGGATGGATACTGCAATGATGGTACCATCCTCTTTTAATTTCAATTTAATTTCTTAATGACTTTGGCCGGATTACCTACAGCTGTAGAATCATCCGGAATATCTTTTGTAACAACACTACCGGCTCCGATGATGCATCGGTTTCCAATAGTTACTCCCGGACAGATAATAGCTCCTCCTCCTATCCAACAGTCTTCACCGATTGTTATAGGATAGGCATATTCCTTAGTTCCTCTTCTTGCAATATAATCAATAGGATGGTGGGGAGTATATAGTTGTACATTGGGGCCGATAAGTGTATGGGCACCGACAGTTATATATCCTCCATCCAGAAAAGTACAATTGGCATTGACAAATACATGCTCCCCTAATTTGATACCGGTACCATGATCACAATAAAAAGGTGGACAAATGATAGAAGTGGCAGGGATATTCGGCACCAAATCTTCTAATGTCTGGCGAAAATCTTCATCATAAGTACTCATTGTTCTCATCTTGGCCAATAATTTCTTGGCGTGGGCGAAACTAGCCTGTATTTCCGGTTTTTCCATATCAGCCAATTCGCAATTACGCATTTTATCTATTTCATTCATATACTTTGGTTTTTGTGCTAAATGTAAAAGATATTTTTCTTTCTGCCAAATATACGCCACATAATATAAGAAAACAGCCGGATAATGCTATTACAGTAATCTTTTCGTCTATAATTATGGCTGAGGTAAGTAATGTTACCAATGGAACTATATAGATGTAGTTGGTACTTTGCACGGCACCCAGTTCTTTGACGCAAGCATTCCAAGAGATGAAACAAAGCATGGAAGCAATGATACCCAAGAATAATAGATTCCCCCAAACGACAGGTTGTAGCATCAAGGAAGTATCCCAGTGTAACGGACGAAATAGAAAGACAGGTAATGTGGTCATTATTCCATAAAAGAAGACTTTTCGAGTAATAAAGACTGTAGAATACCGGCTGTCTAACTGTTTGAGAATAAGACAGTAAAAAGCCCACATTAGAGCTGCTGTTAAAGAAAGAAAGTCTCCCAATGGATTTATCTTGAGGATAAAACTGCCATTAAATACCACTAGTCCTACTCCTATTAATGCCATAAATGATCCATAAAGCAAATGTCGTGTAAAGGGTTCCTTTCTTTTAAAAAGGTATGACAAGAAAGTTGTCAGAATGGGTGACGTGCAAACAATTAATGATACATTGGAGGCAAGCGTGATACCCAATGCTGTATTTTCAGTTAGAAAATAAATTGTTCCTCCACACAGCCCGGCAAGAAATAATAGAAGTTCATCCTTAATTCTATTGGCAAAAAGCTTCTTGCGGGAAATGCTCCACATACAGATATAAGCCAAAACAAAACGGTAAAAGAATATCTCTGAAGGAGTCAAACCGTGTTGGATGAGAATCTTGGTGGAAACAAAAGTCGTTCCCCAAATAGCTACGGTTGCAATAGCTATAAGATGAAAAATCAGTTTCGATTTAGTTGCATTCATGTTTCATATCATATTTTAATCACGCAAAGATACAGATAAAAAGAATTCGTTTTAATGTATATTGCATTAAAAAAATATTCTTATTACTTATCTGTTCAGAAAGAGCCATGTTAATAAAAGAATTAACGTTTTGGTATCCAGGAGTCTACTAAACTTTGATGTTCTTTTACCCACTTTTCTGCCCCTTCTTTCTCATTGTATTCATTCTGCGAGACATCATTCAGCAAACTGCTGATTTCATCTGTGGTCATGTGCATATTGCCTATTAACTCTGCCACAAACGGATGTTGTTTGCCGAAGCCTTTCCGGGCAATGGCAGTAATTATCTCCGCCTTTCCGAAAATGCCTTTCGGATCTTCCAGAAATTTGAGTTTAAAGCGGGTAAACATCCAGTGGGGAGTCCATCCGGTCACTACGATCCATTGGTGCTCGTCGATGGCACGCTTCAGGACAGCAGTCATGGCAGGGCCGCTTGATTCTAACAATTTATAGTCGAGCTTATACTTCTCTATCGCCAAATCGGTGGCATGCATAATGCCTGCCCCTGCATCAATGCCGATAATCTCCCCTTTGAATTTCTCACGGTTGGCATTCAATTGTTCAATGGAATTTACAGGTACATAATCCGGCACTACCAACCCGATGCGTGCATCAGGATAAATCCCGCCGAGGATTTCCAGATTCTTGCCATACTGTTTCATATAATCCGCTTGCGTGGCAGGCAGCCATGCATCCATCAGCAAATCCACTTTGCCACGCGCCATGGTAGCATAGATAGGTGCAGGATCGGCGTTTTTCAGTATCACCCGGTAACCCTGTTGCTCCAAAATCACTTCTACCAAGTGGGTTAAAGCGATGCCGTCATCCCAGTTTATATATCCTATGCTGATTGTTTTATTGTCTTTCTTTCCGCTACACGATGTGAGCAGCAAGAGGAAAGATAAAAAATAAAGTATTCTTTTCATGCTTATTTCCCTTTCTTTTGTTTTCCAAGCCCTTGCGTGATGCGATCCAAAATAATTGCAAGGATAACTACTGCGATACCTCCTTCAAAGCCTAAACCGATTTTCATTTGCGTGATACCTTTTAATACGATTTCCCCTAAACCACCGGCAGCAATCATCGCTGCGATTACTACCATTGAAAGCGACATCAAGATGGTTTGGTTAATGCCTGTCATGATGGTGGGTAATGCCAAAGGCAATTGTACTTTGAATAATAGCTGTGTGGGGGTTGCTCCGAAAGAACGGGATGCTTCTACCACATTTTTAGGAACCTGCTTAATGCCCAGACTGGTTAAACGTACCACCGGAGGCATGGCGAAGATGATGGTTGCAAATGCACCGGGCACACTTCCCAACCCGAAAAAGAGAACGGCCGGTATCAGATAGACAAAAGCAGGCATCGTCTGCATCAAGTCGAGGATGGGATGCAGAATTTTATCACACCGCTTGCTGTTGGCGCTCCATATTCCAAGGGGAAGCCCGATCATCAGGGCAATTATGGTAGACGACAGCACCAGAGCCAATGTCTGCATCGTCTCATTCCAAAATCCCATTCCCCAAATGAGTAATAAACCCAAGGCGGTGAATACCCCTACCCCTTTTCCTGATTTATACCAGGCGAGAAGGGTCAGCAGGGCAATAGTCACATAAAAAGGAATCCACATCAATACATTTTGGAATCCGTCTATGAAGCCCCCTATTCCGACATTAACCGCATCAAAAAAAGGTGCGAAGTTTTCTGTCAGCCAATTGATGGCTATTTCTATATATTTTCCGATATTTATCATAATTCGATTGCGTTTTGAATAAGTTCGTTAATTTCGTTTTTATCTTTTCCGGTCATCTCTACTACAATGGATGAAAGGGGAATCAATCCTTTTAATTCACGTTCCTCATCAACCACATAGATGGGTGAATTGGTCTTGGTAATCAATGGAAGCAAATCTTCTATTTTAGTATCCTCCGTAACAGAATGCACTTCACTCAGTATGGCGGTCTTGATAGACTTAATCCCTTTGTGGCGGAGAATGGCAGCATCTTCCAGTGTGATTTCTCCAATCAATTTATCATTTTCGTCTATCACGGGAAGTACGGTAATATCTCTTTCTTTCATTTTTCTAATTAGCACCTCAGGGCCTTCTTTACGCAAACGGGCGACTGCCGGATGGGTAATCATAATGCTACCAGCCGTGACAATCTTGCTTCGGTCTACATTCTCGACAAAACGTGCCACGTAATCATTGGCAGGTTCGGTCAGGATTTCTTCGGAAGTTCCCACTTGTACGATTTCCCCATCCCTCATGATGGCGATGCGGTCACCCAATTTGATGGCTTCATTCAAATCGTGGGTAATGAAAATAATCGTTTTCTTCATTTTGGACTGTATAGCCAGCATTTCATCCTGCATCTGGACACGTATTAACGGATCGAGTGCAGAAAAGGCTTCATCCATTAATAACACCTCGGGATTGTTTGCCAAGGCGCGGGCCAGTCCCACCCGTTGTTGCATACCTCCGGACAATTGGCTCACCATTTGATTCTGATAACCTTTCAGTCCGACGATTTCCATGCTTTTCATGGCCTTCTTTTCGCGTTCCTGTTTGGGAACGCCTTGCAACTCCAATCCGAAGGCAATGTTGCTCAACACACTACGGTGAGGAAGCAAACCAAAATTTTGAAACACCATCGAAATCTCGTGGCGGCGCATATCCAGCAATTCCTTATCGGATGCGGTAGTGATATCCTTGCCATTGATTAAGATTTGTCCTTTTGTGGGTTTTATCAACCGGTTGATGCAGCGGAGCAAGGTTGATTTTCCACTGCCCGATAATCCCATGATGACGAAAAACTCACCTTCGTGGATATCCAGATTCGCATCTTTCACGGCGACGGTGCAACCGGTGGCTTTTAATATTTCATTTTTGCTTTTTCCTTCTTTCAGCATTCGGAGAGCCTTTTGTTTCTCCGAACCGAAAATAAGATATAGGTCTTTAATTTCTATTTTATTCATCGTTTATATAGGGTTTAAATTAATAAGAATAGGGGAAGTGAAGGGGCATGAAGAAGCTGCTTCCGTTTTATTTAACGAAAGAAAATATAAAATGGTTCATCGGACAAATCTTTTAATTATCCGAAAAAATATTGATTTAACAGTATTCTGCCATTTACTCCCGTAGGGAGTGGAGAGAAAGATATGGGCGGTGATTATTTCTCATAAAATTCGATGGGCAAATCATCCGGGTCTTTAAAGAATATGAATTTCTTTCCGGTATATTCATCTATTCTGACCATTTCGTGAGGAATGTTTTTTGCATCCAGTTCTTGAAGGGCAGTTTCTATATTGTCTACTTCAAAAGCGATATGCCGTAATCCGGTAGCTTCGGGATAGGATAACCGATGGGGAGGATTGGGAAAAGAGAATAACTCGATGGTATAAGTCCCGTTTAAAGACAGATCCGTTTTATAGGAATTTCTTTCACTTCTGAAATATTCATTCTTTACTTCAAATCCTAAATTCTGATAAAAAGCTTTAGACTTTTCATAGTCGGAGCAAATAATGGCAATATGATGTACGGCATTCAGTTTCATAAACTTATCTGATTAAAAGAAGTCTTGTTTTGTAATGGCAAAGATAATAAGAATTCGTTTTTTAGAAAATAGAAGGCGGCTAATCTTTTGTGGAATGCTATTTTGTTCTATCTTTGTGAAACAAATAAGATGAATATGGATAGCATTTTGATAATTGATGACGAACCGCAGATACGCAAACTTCTTTCGCGTATGATGGAACTGGAAGGCTACGAGGTTTTCCAAGCGACTGATTGCCAATCTACTTTAAAACAATTAAAACAGCACACTCCCCAGGTGGCATTGTGCGATGTCTTTCTGCCCGATGGCAATGGAGTCGATTTGGTTGTCACCATGAAAAAGCTCTATCCCGAACTCGAAATTATTTTATTGACGGCTCACGGCAACATCCCCGACGGGGTACAGGCTATTAAGAACGGGGCTTTCGACTATATCACCAAAGGAGACGATAACAACAAGATTATCCCTGTCATTAGCCGCGCCATGGAGCAAGCTAAAAAGAATATAGGAGAAAAAGCAAAACCGGAAGAAGCACATACCTATTCTTTTGAAACCATCAAAGGCAAGTCGGCCTGCATGCAACAAACGGTCGCTTTGGCCCGGAAAGTGGCAGCAACCGATGTCACAGTGTTGCTTACCGGCGAAACAGGAACAGGAAAAGAAGTCTTCGCACAAGCCATCCATCGTAACAGTCTTCGTAAAGAGAACGCTTTTGTAGCGGTAAACTGTTCCGCCTTTAGTAAAGATTTGCTTGAAAGCGAGATATTCGGTCATAAAGCCGGTTCGTTTACCGGAGCGATGAAAGACAAGAAGGGCTTGTTCGAGGTGGCCGACAACGGAACGATCTTTCTGGATGAAATCGGTGAGATGGCATTCGAACTGCAAGCCAAATTGCTCCGTGTGCTCGAAGCCGGAGAATATATAAAGATAGGCGACACGAAACCGACGAAAGTGAATGTCCGCATCATCTCGGCCACCAACCGTGATTTGAAAAAAGAAATAGAACAGGGTCATTTCCGCGAAGACCTTTATTATCGCCTATCCGTTTTCCAGATACACCTCCCTCCTCTTCGCGAGCGTAAAGAAGACATCGAGCTTTTAGCGGAAACCTTTATCCGGCTCTTTTCAAAGAAACTAGGGAAACAAGTGGAAGGAATGACACCGGAGTTTCTGACCGCTTTGAAAGCTGCCGATTGGAGAGGAAATATCCGTGAATTGCGTAATGTGATAGAACGCAGCATGATTGTCTGCGACAGACAGCTCACCTTGCAGGACCTTCCTATCGAAATACAGAACGCCCGGCTGGAAGACAATGCCGGCAGTAATTATTCGGAATTTGAACTGGCCGCTATGGAGAAACGTCATATTGCTAAAGTGCTGCAATACACCAAAGGAAATAAGACCGAAGCCTCACGTTTATTGAAAATAGGTTTGACTACACTTTATCGTAAAATAGAAGAATATGGGATAACCCTTTAATGAAAAACACTTAAAATTATTATGATATGAAGTTATTCAGTTACACTTTAGGCCTGATGGCAAGCGCATCTTTGCCAACAGTTGCAATGGCTGCCAACTTGCAACCCCAACAAGAACAGAAAGATAAACAGCCCAATGTTATTTTGATCGTTGCCGACGATTTGGGATATGGTGATTTAAGCTGCTATGGAGCTCACCGCATTCAGACTCCCGGAATGGATCGCATTGCCAATGAAGGCATTCGCTTCACACAAGGATTTTGTACAGCGGCAACTTCTACTCCCAGCCGTTATTCGGTTATGACCGGTAAATATCCCTGGAGTAATGTCGATGCCAAAATCCTTCCCGGAAATGCCGCTTTAATTATTGACACCCAAAAAATAACGCTTCCCAAACTGATGAAGCAAGCTGGTTATGCTACGGGGTCGGTAGGTAAATGGCATATCGGATTGGGAGATGGAAATGTAGATTGGAATAAAGAGGTCAATCCTGGTGCAGCAGAGATAGGATATGACTATTCCTTTATTCAAGCAGCGACTAATGATCGCGTACCCTGTGTTTTCCTTGAAAATGGGAAAGTCGTGGGATTAGACCCTAACGATCCTCTTTATGTCGATTATCGGAAGAATTTTCCCGGTGAACCTACCGGAAAGAATAATCCTGAGTTGCTCCGTATGCATCCCAGCGTAGGTCATGCGGGCTCTATCGTCAATGGAGTGCCTCGCATCGGCTTTCAAAAAGGGGGAAAAGCTGCTCAGTGGAAAGATGAAGAGATGGCGGAACTGTTCTTGAACAAAGCCAAGCAATTTGTGGATGATAATAAAGATAAACCTTTCTTTTTATATTATGGTCTTCACCAACCGCACGTGCCTCGTGTTCCCAACGAACGTTTTGCAGGGAAATCGGGCATGGGCCCTCGCGGAGATGTTATTCTGGAGGCTGACTGGTGTGTAAGTGAGTTTTTGAAAGAATTGGATAAGCTGGGATTGACGGAAAATACGATTGTGATTTTTACCAGCGATAATGGTCCGGTACTTGATGACGGATACAAAGATCAGGCAGAAGAATTGGTAGGCGATCACAAGATTGCAGGCCCATTACGTGGCGGTAAAACCAGTATGTTTGACGGTGGAACACGAATACCGTTTATGTTGCGTTGGCCGGCTCAGGTAAAACCGCAAGTTTCCGATGCTTTTGTTTGCCAAATGGACCTGTTGGCTTCGTTTGCAGCGTTGCTGGGACAGACTTATCCCGACCAGGTGGATAGTGAGAACACATTAGATGCTTTCTTGGGCAAAAGCAAGGAAGGACGCAAGGAACTGGTTATTGAAGGGATGTTTAATTATGCATACCGCCAAGGCGATTGGGCATTGATTCCTCCTTATTATAATCCGTACAGCAAGGAAGATGGTGAATTTATCGGTTTGGGATACGGATATAAATTGTATAATCTGAAAGAGGATATCGGTCAGCAAAATAATTTGGCCGAGAAATATCCGGAATTATTGGGCAAGTTAATCAATCGTTTTGAGTATTTGAAAGGACATACGGATAAAGTAACACGTTATTAAATCCCTTCCCTTTGCATTAAAATATAGTTTTTGCCCTGATGTGTTTATCATCCCATTACTGTGAGGGGATAAATATCATTGGGGCAAAAACTTTTCTTCATCCTTCTATTCCTTCACTTCATCCCCTGAATTTGTTATTCCGTCAGAGTCAAATTGTAAGACACGTGTATTTTTACAAAAAATACAGGGCCAGTTATTATTCTTGGGGATTTAATATATCAAGCATACACTTGTCACCGGATGTTATCTCTTCCGTTTTCTTTACTCTGCATACGTCTTGAACTCCCTAGGTCGTTTCATTAGCCGGCCTAAGCGTTTTCGTCCTTTCGATTATGCCTGTCTATTAGTCGAATTACTACAGTCTCCCACAATGGACTGTATAGTCCGTTGCCGTAGACTGTATAGTCTATTACAGTGGACTGTACAGTCCACTGCCGGAGTCTGTAATAATCTTCCGTTTAAAAGACCTTGGTTGACCCTAAGAAACGGCTTACTCTTCCCTTTATTGCCTGAAATCAGGAGCACCTATCTTTCGATACACTTCGGCATCCTTTTCCGAGAAACAACACACCGTCACCTCACCCTCATAGCCGTGTGCCATCTCTTCCCCGATAACGTTCAATGCGATACGTGCCGCCTCTTCCTTGGGATAACGGTACACCCCGGTACTGATACAGGGAAAGGCAATGCTCTGGATGCCGTTCTCCTTGGCCAACGCAAAACTGGTGCGATAGCATGAGGCTAGCTTCTCGGCTTCTCCATGAGTTCCCCCATACCATACGGGCCCTACGGTGTGAATTACTTTCTTACAAGGCAGGTTGTATGCATCGGTTATCTTGCTCTCACCGGTGGGGCAACCGCCCAATGTCCTGCATTCCGCCAGCAATGCAGGTCCGGCAGCCCGGTGGATAGCTCCGTCCACACCGCCGCCACCCAGTAGCGAACTGTTGGCCGCATTCACAATGGCATCCACTTTTAACGTAGTGATGTCGGCTACGATAACATTTATTTTCTTCATGTCTTCTTCCTGTTTTTTCTGTATTAAATCCTTCGTACAAAGCTATACAATTAATTAAAAAACGAAGGCATTCCGCTGCAAATAAATCCTTCATTCTCCTGTTTTGATATTCTTCCCTTTTCATTTTGAAAAGGTCTTCCTCTCCCCTCTTTTCCCCCTTGTTGCTATATGTTCATATAAATCAACCACTTACATTCTTGTTCTCGATAATGGCATACTATTGGCATCTTAGCAGGGCAAGTAAACAATAGTATTAATTAAAAAATGAAATTATGGATTTATTTTCAATCGGATTTGCAGTTTGCACCCTGAGCGGCATAGCTTGCTTCGGGCTATTCTTTAAATGTATAGACTGGTTCGAGAAAATCTAAAAACAGAAAGGAGAAACAAGTTATGTACACGGCATTATTTGTAGTTAGTGTGATTATGTTCGGCTATATGATGTATGTCCTCATCAAGCCGGAGAAATTTTAAAAAAGCAAGAAGGTTATGAATACTGAAATTTTAGGTGTTATAGCGCAAATCGTTCTGATGGTGACTTTAAGTTACCCGATCGGAAAATATATCGCTAAGGTTTATAAAGGTGAAAAGACTTGGTCGGATTTTATGAAACCCGTTGAACGGATGATGTTCAAGCTGAGTGGCATTAACCCTCATGAGGAAATGAACTGGAAACAGTTCTTGAGGGCATTGTTGGTGGTGAACCTCTTCTGGTTCCTTTGGGGGATGGTGCTGCTGGTTACTCAAGGTGTGTTGCCGCTTAATCCGGATGGAAACATCGGGCAGACCGCACACCAGGCCTTTAATACTTGCATCAGTTTTATGGTAAACTGCAACTTGCAGCATTATAGCGGTGAAAGCGGGCTGACTTATTTCACACAATTGTTTGTTATCATGTTGTTCCAGTTTATTACGGCTGCAACGGGTATGGCTGCCATGGCAGGTGTAATGAAAGCGTTGGCGGCAAAGACCACACAGACCATCGGCAATTTTTGGAACTTCATGGTATTGAGCTGCACACGTATTTTGCTGCCGCTTTCGCTGATTGTCGGCTTTATGCTGATTATCCAAGGAACCCCGATGGGATTTGACGGCAAAATGGAAGTGACCACTTTGGAAGGAGCGAAGCAATATGTATCACAAGGCCCGACGGCGGCCATTGTCCCTATCAAGCAACTGGGAACCAATGGCGGCGGTTATTTCGGTGTGAATTCTTCCCATCCGCTGGAAAATCCCACTTACCTTACTAATATGGTAGAGTGCTGGGCTATTCTTGTCCTTCCTATGGCGATGGCATTCGCTTTCGGGTTCTATCTGAAACGTAAGAAGTTGGGGTACAGCATCTATGGTGTGATGCTTGTCGCTTTCCTTATCGGTGTGTTTGTTAATGTTTATCAGGAGACAGGCGGAAACCCAAGGATTGACGCCCTGGGTATCGCTCAGGATAACGGCGCCGTGGAAGGCAAGGAAGTGCGCATAGGTGCTGCCGGCACAGCTCTGTGGAGCGTCGTTACTACGGTCACTTCCAATGGTTCGGTAAATGGTATGCACGATTCTACCATGCCGCTATCGGGTATGGTTGAAATGCTGAATATGCAGATTAACACGTGGTTTGGCGGTGTGGGTGTAGGTTGGATGAATTATTTCACCTTTATTATAATCGCTGTATTTATCAGTGGACTGATGGTAGGACGTACCCCCGAATTTCTGGGAAAGAAGGTGGAAGCGCGGGAAATGAAAATAGCTTCTATCGTGGCCTTGCTTCATCCGTTTATTATCCTGGTCGGTACGGCTCTTGCCGCTTACTTATTCGTTCACGCCCCCCAGTTTGTAGAAAGTGAAGGCGGCTGGTTGAATAATCCCGGTTATCATGGACTGAGTGAAATGTTTTATGAATATACATCCTGTGCGGCCAATAACGGTTCGGGCTTTGAAGGCTTGGGAGATAATACCTGGTTCTGGAACTATTCTTGCGGTTTGGTTTTGATTCTTGGCCGTTTTCTTCCCATCATCGGGCAAGTGGCTATCGCAGGCTTGCTGGCCAAGAAGAAATATATCCCCGAAAGTGCCGGAACGCTGAAAACAGATACCGTGACATTCGGAATCATGACTTTTGTTGTCATCTTTATCGTTGCCGCCTTGTCGTTCTTCCCTGCACATGCGTTAAGCACTATTGCCGAACACTTAAGTTTATAATAAAACAAGTTTATACAAGATGAAAAATAATAAATCAGCTTCTTTATTTCAAAAGGAGCAAGTTATGGACAGTATCAAGCAATCATTCGTGAAACTGAATCCGCGAGTGATGATAAAGAATCCTATCATGTTTACGGTAGAAGTCTGTACGGCCATCATGTTTACGGTCATGCTCTACTCCATCGTGAACGATTCACAAGGTTCCTTTATGTACAATTTGTGGGTCTTCGTTATCCTGTTTATCACCTTGCTGTTCGCCAACTTTGCCGAAGCCATTGCCGAAGCGCGTGGCAAAGCACAAGCCGACACTCTGCGCAAGACCCGTGAAGAAACTCCGGCCAAAAAAATTCTGAACGGGAAATTAATAACCGTCAGCAGTTCCCAACTAAAGAAAGGAGATATTTTTGTGTGTGAAGCCGGAGATGTAATTCCTGCCGATGGCGAAATCATCGAAGGGCTCGCCTCTATCGACGAAAGTGCCATTACAGGCGAATCCGCTCCGGTCATTCGTGAGGCAGGCGGTGATAAAAGTTCTGTAACAGGCGGAACAAAAGTCTTGTCCGACCAGATAAAAGTAATGGTAAGCACCCAGCCGGGTGAAAGTTTCCTGGATAAGATGATTGCATTGGTGGAAGGCGCATCCCGCCAGAA
>NZ_CAOOSE010000029.1:0-49278 GCF_948499155.1 uncultured Phocaeicola sp.
ATTATCCCATTATCAGTCAGGATAGCAGTATTCTTTTGTCTGAGATAACAGTTACAGGTAAGAAAGGAAGAGTGTTTCGGGATAAGATGATGGGAAGATTGGATAGTTTGGCACAGATAAGTATCGGAGTTTCATGGGTTTGCGGATGTAATGCAGGTTCTGGAACAACTTTCTTGAATGATTATAAAGGATATTCACATCATCCTGTGGGGTCTCCGACGCCTCCTCCCCCCCCAAAAAGGCTTCCTCCTACTATTGGAGAAACGTATGCACTTATAAAATATGAACCTGTGGGGAGGAAGGATGGTAAATGGATTATTACTGCTATGGATTATGTCACTTATCAGGGAGAGGAATTTACCGAAGAAGAACTTCTTCGCATGAACAACTTATGGCGTGTAAAAGGCTATTACGGCACGCGCGAGTTCTACCAACCCGATGAGCTGGACATGCAAAGCCCGATGCCGGATGCGCGGAACGTCTTGCTGTGGAAACCGGACATTGTCACCGATGAGAAAGGAGAAGCCGAAGTGGAGTTCTTCTGTTCGGACATCAATACAAGCTTTGTGGGCGTGATGGAAGGAACGGATGGCTTAGGAAACTTAGGCACATCTCAGTGCGAGTTTAGGGTACTGAAACCATAAAAAATGATAGGATGACAAAATTAAAAAATAGATGGCTCTTGTGGATATTGCCTTTGGCTTTCTTCGTTTCCTGCAAATCGAATGAAGGACAATGGGAAAACAAGCAAATTTCCTTTCCTGAAAATATTGTATTTACAAAAGCCGGAAAGGATACGATTTATTTTGATTTTGACAAGTCGAAATGGAAGTTCTTTATTTATGCAGATACAACAGACTGCATGGGGTGTAAATTGTATCTGGACAGATGGAGCGATTTGATTGCTAAAATCAAGGCGGACGAGTCATTAAGCAAATCAGTTTCATTTGCTTTCTTCTTGTTTCCTAATGACGTGGAAGAGATGAAATTTATGCTGGACTGTGATTTACCCGACTATCCGGTCTGTATTGATGCAGATAATCGAATTGGTAGATTGAATGAATTTTCTTCTGATAAATATTTTCTATTGGATGAGCATAACCGGGTTGTTTTAGTCGGCAATCCTGTCTCCAGCCCTCAGATGGAAAAATCTTATTGGGATGAAATTATAGGTAAACCTGTCAAATAACTATAACCATGAAGAGGGTTCGAAAATGGATGAATAAGGCAGTTAATGCTATCTTTGGTTTGGCCGCGCTGTTGGTGCTGTATGTCTTGGCGCAAATATTATTGTTCGCTACATTCAAAATTCCCAGTGACTCGATGGAGCCTACATTGATAGAAGGGGATGTCATATCTGTCTGTAAACCGGCTTTAGGCGCACGGATATTTAACATTTGGGCTGCTCTGAAAGGCGAAGAGGTTGACGTGTACAGATTGCCTGGCTTTTCTAAGGTCAGAAGGGATGATGTCTTGGTTTTTAATTTTCCTTATTCGGAGTGGAATCAATGGGATGAGAATATGAAAATGAACATATCGAACTATTATGTAAAGCGTTGTGTGGCTGTCCCCGGAGATACTCTGTTTATCCATGACGGAATCTATATGATTGGTGATGGGAATGTATTGGCCGGTAATATTGAATCTCAAAAGCGAATCATGAAATTTAATCCTGATAATATTCCTGACGACCAATATTACACGCTTCCTTTCGACAGCATTGTCCGATGGAACATCAGGGAGTTTGGTCCTTTTTATATACCGGGAAAGAACGATTCCATTCCAATGAACAGAACAAACTACCTTCTGTACAAAAAAATAATAGCGTGGGAACAGAGTGAGGAAGTGCTGTTTCAGGATGGAAAAGTTTATTTGGGCAATAAAGAATTGGACGGATATCGTTTTAAGAGCAATTATTATTTCATGAGTGGGGACAATAGCATGAATTCCGTAGATTCGCGTTTTTGGGGATTGATACCTGAAGACTTTATTGTAGGAAAGGCCGGCTTTGTCATTACTTCGCGCAGCCGTGATACGGGAAAGATACGTTGGAACAGAGTATTTAAAAGAATAGAGTAGTGTGATGAGAATTATAACCTATATAATATTATCGTGCTTTATGGCTGCTTGTTCGCAAAACCGTAGCGGTGGTGAACTTGAGCAAGCCTTGAAGCTGTCAGGAGAAAACCGTAATGCGTTAGAGGCAGTTCTTGACCATTACAAGCATGATTCTTTAAAATACCGGGCAGCCTGCTTCCTTATCAAGAATATGCCTTATCATTATTCGCAGGAAGACTATTATTTATCGCCGGAAGGGGAAAAATACAGGCCTGATATATGCAAGTTCAAGAACAAGGAAGAACTGGGAATGCATTGCGACTCATTGACACGGTGTGGGTATCTGGAAAAACATGATATGATATATGATGTCCTCTCTGTTGACAGCTCTTTTCTGATTAAGAATATAGATTTGGCTTTCATGGCATGGAAAAAGCCTTGGGCAAGGGATGTGCCTTTTGACGTGTTTTGCACGTATATACTTCCTTACAGGGTGCAAACGGAGCAAATATCTTCTTTGCGTGAAGAGATGATGAAGCGGTTTCTACCTTTACTGGATTCCGCAGGAGTAAAGACACCGCTGGAAGCTTGCGTGGCATTGAATGAACATTTAAAATCGGTTGTAAGATACCAAGATACCGGCCTGCCTTTCTATCCGACCATCGAAGAGACTTATCGGTCAGGAATAAGCCGCTGTGACGGCATTTGCAATTTGGGTACATATATCATGCGTGCGGTAGGCATACCTGTCGCCGTTGATTTTACTATTTGGCCGAAAATGGATTTGGGACATAGCTGGTGCGCGGTTTGGAATAACAGACGATTTTACAGCTTTGGCCCCGGAGAAGACCAGCCGGAAGTCCATGCAAGAATGTTTTCGCAAAAACGTCACAGAAGGCCTGCAAAAGTTTACCGTTACCAATTCAATCCGTTACATTACGGCAAGATTTCTTCGACGGGCGGTTATCAGACATTCCTCAATACTCCTTTATGGCGTGATGTAACCCATGAATACCTTGATAAGACAATCGAGATTGAAGTACCTGTCTGGGACAAGGAAAAAAACAATCTTCACGGCAAGGTCTATTTGTGCGTACATAATTATTATGAATGGAAGCCGTTGGCAGTTGGCTCATATTTAGAAAACGGGATGTGTTCTTTTAAAAATGTGGTGGGTGATAATATCTTTATGGTAGCCGATGTAACAGACAATGGTGCTTTACGTTACCTGACCGCTCCTTTTTACGTGAGCCCAAATGGTGAAGTGCATTTGTTTATACCCCGACCAGAGCAAAAGTTCAGTTATACATTCGATAAGAAAAAAAGAAGTAGGGATTATACATTGCACTATTGGGATGTTGATAGGAAATCATTTGTATCCATTCCTTGCAAAAGCTCAACAGACTCTACGCAAACATACGAACAGATACCAGAAAATGCATTATATTGGCTGACTTTGCCTGAACGGATAGTAAACCAAAGAGTGTTTTTTATAGAGCAGGATACCATAAGAAGGTATTAAGCAGTTGAGAACCGCAGGAGGTGCTGAGCCTTTCCGCCACCCAGTTGTTCGAGCGAGTGCATAAATGTGTACCGGGTGGTGGAATGCTAGGCAGGATACTCTTTGAAAATGTTTACAGTTCTCTGAAGATTTCTCCTACTGTGGGGTGAGGGAACACATATCGTTTCCAATCATCCACTTTCTTGCGGTCTTCGATGGCCATGCCTGCCAATACAATCAGTTCGGAAGCAGGATTACCCAGCATGTGGGCACCCAATACCGTTCCGTCTTCGGCAGCCAATACTTTACAAACTCCATTTACTCCCTCATTCTCCGCCACAAAGCGACCGGAATATGCCATCGGTAGTTTTATTGTATGATAAGCAATGCCGGCAGCCTGCAGAGCTTCTTCACTCATACCTGCCCCTGCTATCTCAGGATTGGTATAGACTACCCCCGGAATGGCACGGTAACTCATCGCATCTTCTTTTCCTAGAATATGATGAACAGCCACTTCCGCTTCGCGCACGGCCGTATGTGCCAACAATGAAACGCCGTTCAAGTCTCCGCACACATAGACACCGGGAACCGAAGACTGCATGTGTTCGTCCACCTTGACGCACTTACGTTCCGTCAGTTCCAAATTCAAATTCTCTAATCCGAAACCTTTCATTACAGGACGACGGCCTACACTCATCAGTAACTTTTCGGCCGTAACACTTCCCGCCCCTTCTGCATTTTCGTAAGAGACCGTTACTCCGTTCTCCTCTTTTGCCACTCCTACCACCTTGGTACTCAGCAGGAACTTAATTCCCTTCTTGGCATACTCGGCACGCAGCATCGCCGAAAGTTCCTTATCCATTCCACCTAAAATCTCATCCATCATCTCGACCACAGTAACCTGTACGCCCAAACTATTGAAGAAAGAAGCAAACTCCATTCCGATTACACCACCGCCGACAATAGCCAGTGAAGCAGGCACTTCCTTATTGTCCAATGCATCACGGTGTGTCCAATAATCCACACCATCCACTCCCGGAATGGGAGGAATAAATGTATCGCTACCGGTACAAAGTAACAAGTTCTCACATTCGTAAATCTCCTCACCGCATTTCACCGTGTTCTTATCTATGACAGTAGCCTCTCCTGTTACTATATTCACCTGATGGGCAGTCAGTTTCGCCTTGATGCCCAACACCAGTTTACGCACCACCTTTGATTTCCGGGCAACAATCTTGCCCAAGTCAAAAGAAGCTTCGGGCACAGTGACCGCATATTTGGAAGCATGCTTGGCATAATCATACACTTTGGCAGAATAAAGCAATGTCTTTGTGGGGATGCAACCTTCATTCAGGCACACGCCCCCCAGACTTCTCTTTTCAAACAACACAACACTGAGGCCGGCTTTTCCGGCAACTTCGGCAGCAGTATAGCCGGCAGGCCCTCCACCGATAATCGCAATTTGATATTTCATGGTATTTATTAAAATTAATCAGTTCTTTATCAATTCAAAACCTTCGACCGCCAGGCCGGGACATAAAAGGTTGTATGTCCGAAAGATACTAAAATAACCGGTTTCCCGCTACATATTTTCTTCAGAAAGTATCTTCGCCCTCTTCTTTATGTTCCAACCGCCTGACCAATGCATTCATAAATTCTTCAGGCTTCTCCGGCAGCAGGTCTATAACCTTGTCATTGTCATAATGCACCAACACATATCGGGTAAATCTCAAATGTTTCAACCCGAAGAGACGCTTCAATTCTACATCTGTAATCCGTGAAAGCGGAATGGTCTTCTCCTTTTGGAAACGTCCGTTATAAATCACCAAGTTTCCGTCTGCCGTCAATGTATAGGTAGAATGGATGATACGCTCTATATTGATAATGACAATCATAGCGAAAAACAGCCCTATCAATGCCGCCCCTTTGTACCAAAAGGCAACCAGCATAATCAAAGTAAACAGAATAAGAAACAAATGAGTTGTCCCTGAAATCTTCACATGGAAAGTTCGATTCATCATAATTTAAAATTTTGGCGCAAGTTAATCATTTGTTCTCAATTATTTTAAAAGACTTGATTGTTTTTATTCCATCCCCACAATCATGGAACAAGATTCCCGCGACCATAAAACAACCAACTAAATATCATATCTTTCAAAAAAGGCAGTAAATAACAGCATTAAAATGTACAATGAAAAGAGGTTTTCTTTACCTTTGCAACCATAAATCACATTATCATGGTTAGAAAATTCGATTTCCTTGTGATCGGCTCCGGAATTGCCGGAATGAGTTTCGCACTGAAAGTGGCTCACAAAGGCAAGGTTGCCCTCATTTGTAAAGCCGGGCTGGAAGAAGCCAATACCTATTTTGCTCAGGGAGGTATCTCATCTGTTACCAACCTGAAAGTAGACAATTTCGAAAAGCACATTGAAGATACAATGATTGCCGGTGACTGGATTAGTGACCGTGCAGCCGTGGAAAAAGTTGTGCGCGAAGCTCCATCGCAGATTCAAGAGTTGATAAAATGGGGAGTAGAGTTTGATAAAAAAGAAAACGGAGAGTTTGACTTACATAAAGAAGGAGGACATTCCGAATTCCGTATCCTGCACCACAAAGACAATACCGGCGCAGAGATACAGACAAGCCTCATCGAGACTGTAAAAGCCCACCCCAATATTACGGTTTTCACTGACCATTATGCAGTTGAAATCATTACCCAGCATCATTTGGGCATCATTGTGACCCGCCACACTCCGGGCATTAAATGTTTTGGTGCGTATGTGCTGAACGAAAGCACCGGAGAAGTGGATACTTTCCTGTCAAAAGTGACTATTATGGCTACTGGAGGTTGTGAAGCCGTTTACCGCAATACCACCAATCCGCTGGTAGCCACCGGCGACGGTATCGCCATGGTATATCGTGCCAAAGGCGCAGTGAAAGATATGGAGTTCATTCAGTTCCATCCCACTGCCCTCTTTCATCCGGGCGACCGTCCCAGCTTCCTCATCACTGAGGCTATGCGCGGTTACGGTGCCGTGTTGAAAAACCAAAGCGGTGAGGAATTTATGCAGAAATATGATCCGCGTCTGTCGCTTGCTCCGCGCGACATCGTGGCACGTGCCATCGACAGCGAAATGAAACAACGCGGTGAAGACCATGTTTATCTGGATGTCACCCACAAAAACCCGGAAGAAACAAAGAAGCATTTTCCCAATATTTATAAGAAATGTCTCAGTCTGGGTATCGATATTACCAAAGACTACATTCCTGTTGCACCGGCTGCTCACTATCTGTGCGGAGGCATTAAGGTGGATTTGGACGGACAGTCCAGTATCAACCGCTTGTACGCCATCGGCGAATGTTCCTGTACGGGACTGCACGGCGGCAACCGTCTGGCATCCAACTCACTGATTGAAGCAGTGGTCTACGCCGATGCTGCGGCCAAACATGCCTTGAGTGTACTCGACCGTTATGATTACAATGAGGACATTCCCGAATGGAACGATGACGGCACGATGAATAATGAAGAACGTGTGCTGATTACACAGAGCATGAAGGAAGTGAACCAGATTATGGAAGCCTATGTGGGTATCGTGCGCAGTAATACTCGCCTGATTCGCGCCTGGAACCGTTTGGACATTCTATATGAAGAAACCGAACGACTGTTTAAGCGCTGCAAGGCATCACGCGAACTGTGTGAATTGCGCAACATGATTAACATTGGTTACCTGATTACGCGTCAGGCAATGGAACGCAAAGAAAGCCGCGGCCTGCACTACACGATTGATTATCCGCATGCCGAAGCAGAAAAGAAATAATAGAATGAAAAAAAGTATTTTGACTCTATGCCTACTGGTACAAGTATTGTTCCTGTGGGCACAGAATCAATATTATGTGGCTCCCGATGGGAATGACAGTCACGACGGAAGCCTCCAAAAACCTTTCCGAACCATTGAGCGGGCACAATTGAAAGCTCGAAAAGCTCAGGGCGAAACAACCATCTATTTGCGTAAAGGTATCTATCGGTTGGAGCGTCCTATAATCTTCACTCCCGAAGACGGTGGAAAAGAGAAACCATTATCCATACGTGCCTTCCGAAACGAACAGGTAACATTGTCCGGCGGAAAAGTGTTGCATCCTGCATGGAAGCCTTATAAAAAAGGTATCCTGACAGCAGTTCTCCAAGAAGAAATACATCATCCGGATATGCTGTTGAGTAACGGAAACATCCGCCACATGGCACGTTATCCCAATTTCGACTCCACAGCAGTGCGTTTCAACGGTACCTCAGCCGATGCCACCGCTCCCCGGCGGGTAAAAAGTTGGAAACATCCCGAAGGAGGATACCTCCATGCCATGCACATAAGCGACTGGGGGGATTTCCACTACCGCATCACCGGTAAAGACAAAGCCGGAAAACTGATGTTGGAAGGCGGGTGGCAGAACAACCGCCAATCAGGACTGCACGCCAAGAACCGGATGGTAGAAAATATATTCGAAGAGCTGGATGCTCCGGGCGAATGGTTCTATCAGGCGGAATCTTCTACCTTATATTATTATCCCATGCCGAACGAGAACGTAGAAACAGCCGTTTTCGAGACTCCCATACTCAAGCATCTGATTGAATTCCGCGGCTCGGAACAACAGCCGGTCACTCACATCACGATACAGGGAATCGAACTGACACAAACATTGCGTACTTTTATGGATAAGTACGAACCGTTGCTCCGCTCCGACTGGATGGTCTATCGGGGAGGCGCCGTAGTGTTTGAGGGGACGGAAGACTGTTTGCTGAAAGATTGCTATCTTCATAATTTGGGAGGAAACGCAGTCTTCTTCTCCTGTTATAACCGCCACTCCACCGTATCGGGTTCTCATTTCACCCGTATCGGAGCCAGTGCCGTTTGCTTTGTAGGCGACCCGAATGCTGTCCGCTCTCCAAGTTTTGAATACAATGAGTCTGTATCGGCCGAGAAACTGAATCGTACGCCCGGTCCTATAGGAAATAACTATCCGGCTCATTGCCTGGTATATGACAACCTGATTCATTCTATCGGCCTGTTCGAGAAACAGATTACGGGAGTGGAGCTATCCATGTGCCGGCACATCACTGTCAGCCACAACAGCATCTATGATACTCCGCGTGCCGGTATCAACGTCAGCGAAGGAACTTGGGGCGGGCATATCATCGAATTCAACGATGTGTTTGACACCGTAAAAGAAACCGGTGACCATGGTTCCTTCAATTCTTGGGGACGTGACCGTTTCTGGCATCCTCACCGCCAAGTAATGGATTCGTTGGTAAATGCCGAACCCTCACTGATTCTGGCAGACGTCACTTCGCCCATCATATTGCGGTATAATCGTTTTCGCTGCGACAGAGGTTGGGACATTGACTTGGACGACGGTTCCAGCAATTACCACATTTATAACAATCTGTGCCTGAACGGAGGCATCAAACTGCGCGAAGGCTTCTATCGGGTGGTAGAAAACAATATCATGATTAATAACTCTTTCCATCCTCACGTATGGTTCAAAAACAGCGGCGATGTGTTCACCCGTAATATTGTGATGTCTTCCTACCGACCGATTCAAGTCCGCCACTGGGGGCTGGAAGTGGATTATAATATCTTCACCGACAGCACTGCCTACCAAAAAGCCCGCCAGCTGAATACCGATGCACACTCCATTGTATGCACTCCCGCCTTCCTTAACCCCGACCGGGGAGATTATCGAATTGACAACCGTTCGGATGCCATTTTCCGTTGTGGCTTCCGCAACTTTGACATGGATAGATTCGGAGTTGTCTCACCCCGACTGAAAGCACTGGCCAAGACTCCCGCATTTCCCAAACCCATTTTCATGGAAGAAGGAAAAGCACATGCCACTATCGAATGGAAAGGACTGCGAATCAAAAACTTGGATACCTTGGGCGAACGTTCTGCTACCGGTATGGATACGGAACGCGGTGTGTATGTCATTTCGGTCAATGCACTGGGTGGTGTGCTGCGTGACTATATCCGCCCCAACGATGTGATTTTGGAGCTGGGCGGAAAATCCGTGAACAACTTGGACGACTTGCAGAAAGCAGTTCAGGCAGCAGATTTAAAGCAACCGCAAACCATGGTTATCTTCCGAAGCCAGAAAGAAAACAAACTGACTTTACCGGCCAATCTCCTAAAATAAGACGAAAGTGTGTCAAAACTAAACCGGTCTATCCCATCGTCAGCTGTAGGGGCAGGATTTGCCTGCCCGAAGACACAAAGTAAACTTTTTCGGGCGAGCGAACCTCGCCCCTACGAACGAAACGACAGCATTATCCACGTTTTGACACAACTCCTTCGATAAAAGGAGAGTTTTGACACATCTCCCACCGTAAAACGGATAATTCTATCTCAATTAATAATTGTTCTTCTTTACTTCGAAGTAAGCCTGCGGATGCAAACATGCCGGACATACTTCAGGAGCTTCTGTACCTACATAAATGTAACCACAGTTACGGCACTGCCATACAGTCTCTTCTGCCTTTTTGAATACTGTACCTTCTTCTACATTCTTCAACAAAGCCAAGTATCTTTCTTCATGACCCTTTTCTGCTTCAGCAATTCTGCGATACATAGTAGCGATAGCCGGAAAACCTTCTTCATCGGCTACATCAGCAAAATGAGGATAATCAGTCGTCCATTCTTCATTTTCTCCGGCAGCGGCAGCTTTCAAATTTTCCATTGTAGTGCCGATTATACCTGCAGGATAGCTGGCAGTAATTTCTACCATACCACCTTCCAACCACTTAAACATACGTTTTGCATGTTCCTTTTCCTGGTCGGCTGTTTCAGTGAAAATAGCAGCGATTTGTTCATAACCTTCTTTCTTTGCAACACTTGCAAAGTAAGTATAACGCATTCTAGCTTGTGATTCACCTGCAAATGAAGTCAGCAAGTGTTTCTCTGTCTGTGTACCTTTAATGCTCTTAGCCATAATTATTAGTTTTATTAGTTGGTTATTCTTTTTATCATCCTTGTTAGATGATGCAAAGATATATATTATATTTCAAAATTGTATTTATTACAATTATAAATTTATACTTAATTAAATATTCACTTTATATAAAGTGAACAATAACACCTATATTTGTGTTCACAACAACATTAACATTTTTCACTATGAAGACCATCATCAAATTATTCACCCTTTCCTTCCTGTCTATAATAGGATTTAATTCGTGCGCATCCGTGCCGTTAAAGGTCGGAGAATCTGAAAATAACTCCACTTACACCGTCAGCTACCTGTTCGAACATGATGGTTGCAAGGTATATCGTTTTTACGATAAAGGAAATTATGTCTACTTCACTACGAGAGGAGATGTAACCAGCATCACAAATGATTCCACCGCCCAACGCACCACTACTATCAACAAAACACCCTATAAATAACAAAAATAAGGATTTGAATATAATAATACATTAATTTTATCTACTTTTGCAATTCGTTTAAAATCATAGCATAAAGTAGTTAACAAATGAAAGCATTTGAATTCAGACCAAAGCTCTTCACTACATTAAAAGATTATTCGAAAGAGAGCTTCATGGCCGACCTCATGGCCGGCATTATCGTAGGTATCGTTGCACTTCCCCTGGCTATTGCATTTGGTATTGCTTCAGGAGTATCTCCCGAAAAAGGTATTATCACTGCTATTGTTGCAGGCTTTATCATTTCTTTATTGGGAGGAAGCAAAGTACAAATCGGTGGGCCGACAGGCGCGTTTATCGTTATCATTTACGGCATCATCCAAGAGTATGGCATCAGCGGGCTGACAGTGGCAACCCTGATGGCAGGTATACTCCTTATTCTATTAGGAGTGTTTAAACTGGGGGCTGTCATCAAATTCATTCCTTATCCCATCATTGTCGGCTTTACCAGTGGTATTGCCGTTACTATCTTCACTACACAGATAGCTGATATCTTCGGCCTCAACTTTGGGGGAGAGAAAGTCCCCGGAGACTTTATCGGCAAATGGATGATTTATTTCCGCCACTTTGATACAGTGAATTGGTGGAATGCCATTGTCAGTGTGGTCAGTGTATTCATCATTGCCATCACTCCTAAATTCTCAAAAAAGATTCCCGGTTCGTTAATATCCATCATCGTAGTAACAATTGCAGTCTATCTGATGAAGACTTACGGAGGGATTACCTGCATTGATACGATTGGCGACCGATTCACCATCCAATCACAACTTCCCGATGCAGTGGTACCCGAATTGAATTGGGAAGCAATCAAGAACCTGTTTCCCGTAGCCATAACAATTGCCGTATTGGGTGCCATCGAATCATTACTTTCGGCTGCCGTTGCCGACGGTGTAATCGGCGACCGTCATGATTCAAACACAGAGCTGATAGCCCAAGGTGCAGCCAATATCGTTGCTCCTCTTTTCGGAGGCATCCCTGCTACCGGTGCCATTGCGCGTACCATGACCAATATCAACAACGGCGGTAAATCTCCGGTAGCCGGCATTATTCATGCTGTCGTATTACTGCTCATCCTGCTCTTCCTGATGCCGTTGGCACAATATATCCCGATGGCTTGTCTGGCCGGCGTGTTAGTCATTGTATCTTATAACATGAGTGGCTGGCGCACCTTTAAGGCATTACTCAAGAATCCGAAATCGGACGTGACAGTGTTATTGATTACTTTCTTCCTGACAGTCATTTTCGACTTGACAGTCGCTATTGAAGTAGGGTTGCTGATTGCCTGCGTGCTGTTTATGAAACGTGTAATGGAAACCACCGATATTTCGGTTATCAAAGATGAGATTGACCCCAACACGGAGACAGACGCCAATGTGCACGAAGAACATTTACTTGTCCCTGCAGGTGTAGAAGTATACGAAATCAACGGCCCGTATTTCTTCGGTATCGCCACCAAATTCGAAGAAATCATGTCTGAACTGGGCGACCGCCCTAAAGTACGTATCATCCGTATGCGTAAAGTGCCATTCATTGATTCTACCGGCATTCACAACCTCACTAATCTTTGTGAAATGTCTAAGAAAGAAAACATCCATATCGTACTTTCGGGTGTAAACGAAAAGGTGCATAAAGTATTGGAGAAAGCCGGTTTTTATGATTTGCTCGGCGAAGACAACATTTGTCCCAATATCAATGTAGCTCTTGAAAAAGCCAAAGCCATCGTAGAGAAATAAAATCGGGCTGCCCGACTGAAAGAGATTATTTATTGATAAATGAAGGTGCCGAAACTCTCATTAACTAAAAGTCGGGAATGTGTCAAAACTTCCCTTTTATTGAAATCACCCTCGCTACAGCTGCCTGTGGCGAGGGTGATTTTTAGTTTATGAGCGTACGGAGAAAACAATTGTTTTTATCTCCCTATATAATACCACGGACAAAGGGAAGACTAAGCTGTTTCTTACTGTCAGCCAAGGTCTTTTAAACGTAAGATTATTACAGACTACGACAATGGACTGTACAGTCCATTATAGCAGACTGTACGATTCGCTGTGGGAGACTGTAGTAATCTTACTTATAGAAGGGCTTAATCTAAAGGATGAAAACGCTTAATCTGACTAATGAAATGTATAGCCGCTATTTTACTTCTTAAAAATCAGATACCACACAACAGAAGAAGCGACTAAAAAATAGACAGCAAAGAAATCTCTGTATTGTGATACCCAATCAAAATGAAATGAAAAAAATAAAGAAAAGGCGTATAACACCCATAGCCCCCATCCTATAGCTTTTCTTTTTTTCATTGACTAACCTCCCAACGATTATTATCATCCAAACAAATTACTGAGTCAAACGGAATACTAGCCTCAGTATTACAAACCTGGACGTTGGGGAAACTCTGCATTGATTTTACACCAACACCATAAGCTTCTTCTGGGAAGCAGAAAACGAACAAACTCCCTATAGACACAAATAATGAATAAACAGAGAAAAAATGCATACCTATAAGTTTTTAATTAGTTGGTAAATTGTATTTATGTTAATATCACAAAGGTAAATCGCTCTTCCCAAACTCTGTGTTATTGGATTGTTATCTTTATGTTAATTGTGTGTCTATAGAACTTGGGACTTTGATGTTGCTAATTCAAAACAGTTTCTAAGTTCGCTAAAGAGTGGCATGAATAAAATGCCAATATCCGTTCTTTCAGTAAATAGGTATATTTAGCTTGTGATTGTTGGGACAACGCATCTGCCAATTTCATTTTTATCTCATTATACTCATATACAGTCGACTTTCCAGCCATATACTTCTCTAACGCATACCGATGCGCCTCCCGATTGGCAGCTACCGCTTTGGTAGTAGATTCGTATTTCTCAAAAGCTGCCAGCGCATCCATATACGCTTTCTCAATATCCTTATAAAGGCTTTTCTTTTCATTTTCCAATGACAAGCGGGCATTATTCTCTTCCAAACGCGCCATTTTTACCTGATTCCTGGTAGAGAAGCGGTCAAAAAGAGGGACGCTTAATGTGAAATAAACGCTTTTCTGCATATTGTTTTTAAACTGCTGATGAAAAGACGGATTCATTGCACCACGAGAATAATAGTAACCGGTATTGATTCCGGCACCCCAAAAAAGCTGCGGGTAATATCCCGACTTGGCAACTTTTATACTTTTCACTTTACTCTGCAAAGAATAATGAGCTTGCTTTATCTGAGGCATACAGCTTAATGCCGAAGCATAAATCCCCTCAGGAGTGACAGATTCCATAGAAACTATACTTTCATCCAAAGAATCTACATCAAAATACTCCTCACCCTTCAACTCCATCAATTGCATCAAGTCAAGAAAAGAAAGCCGCAGCGAGTTCCTGGCTTCAGTAGCCACCAGTTCATCATCAGCCAATTGAGCTTTCACATCATATAATTGAGACTGCGGAACTTTTCCATTCTCTATCAGAATCCGTGTCCTGCTTTCTTGTTCTTTTGTCAACCGGATTTGTTCTTGAGCGATACGATAGATTTCTTTATTCAACAGTATCTGAAAATAATAGTTGGTTACATTGAGTGACAAGTTGTTTTTTATCAATTCCTTATTTGCCTCAGCCGCCAATATATCGAATTTATTTCGAGAAATGGATGCACTTGTTTTGAATCCGGTAAAAAGAGGCATTTCGGTACTGACGGAGAAAGAAGAATTTTGTATGTTGCTATCTTCATACGTATTATCCTGATTCAAAGCCCTGCCAAAAGAAAAACGTTGTGAAGCTCCTACATTCAGGTCGGGTAGAAAACTGTTCTTCAACGTATTTCTCTCTACTCTCAAACTTTTAATCCGGTTTTGGCTCTGCTTCACCTCTATATTGTGCAGTATGGCATAATCTATACATTCTTTGAGACTCCACTTTTTATTTTGTGCTTGCATATTTGCTATAAATGCGATGGCTACAACAGCTGCAACTATTAATTTTTTCATACTGTCCATTCTTTAACCTATTTCATCAAACTGTTCCTTCCATAAACGATGATACATCCCATTCGAATTGAACAATTCTTCATGAGTACCTGCCTCGACTACTTGCCCCTTATCAATCACCACAATCTTATCAGCATTCTTCACTGTACTCAACCGATGAGCAATCACGATAATCGTTTTCCCCTTCCGTGCCAGTGCATCCAGCGTCCGCTTTACATAGTGCTCGGAAATAGAATCAAGCGAAGAGGTCGCCTCATCAAAAATAAGTATCTCCGGTTCTTTATATAAAGCGCGCGCTATGGCAAGTCTCTGCCGCTCGCCACCCGATAAGGATGCACCATGTTCGCCGATATAAGTCCGGTAGTCCTTAGGCAAACCATCTATAAAGTCCTTCAAGCCAAGTTGTTCTGTCAAATCTACAATTTTCTTCATGTCCGGATGCAAGTCGCCTACCGCTATATTCTCTGCAATGCTGCCGGCAAATAATTCAATCTGTTGAGGTACTGTTCCCACCCGACGACGAAGGCTGCGGTTGTCTATTTGCGCAATATCATAATCGCCTATGCGAATGCGACCCTCCTGTATAGGATAAATATGCTGTAACAACGAAATCAAAGTCGTCTTGCCCGACCCGCTTTCTCCCACTATGGCAGTGGTCTTCCCCTTTTCTATCTTCAAGCTCAATTCCTTGAACACATCCTTGCGCGAACCATAGCGAAACGAAACATTCTCAAACGTAATATCGCCCACCATATCCGGTTCTAATATTATCTTTTGATTATTATCCTGTTCGCGTTCCAAGTCCATAATCTGGAATAAGCGGTCGGCGGCAATCAGTGCATCCTGAATAGTCTGATTGGAAGAAATCAGCGAGCCGATAGGAGAAATTACATAACCAACCAAGGAATAAAACACCATCAGAGCACCCGGTGTCAATTCCTGATCGACCACCAAAATACTTCCTAACCAAAGAATGGCAATCGTAATGCCGGTAGATACAAACTGAATACCGCCTTGCGCCATAATGGAACCATATATACTGCGATACGTATTCTTCAATAAATGTACAAAACGAGTTTCCGTCTTCAAATTAGCATATTCTTCTATACCGAATCGTTTGATAGTAGAAATGGAATTAAGAGATTCCACCAACTGCGCTTCCAAATCGGCGCTACTTTCCATAATACCGCGCTGATATTTCCGGTTCAATTTATTAAATCCCCAGAAAATAAGCAGGAATAAGGGGGCAGACACTAATGTAATCAATGCCAATTCCCAGGAATAAACGAACATAAGGCACACAGAGAAGACAAGAATCATGATATTAACCACCAGATCCAACGAAACATTATTGATAAAATTACGGATTTTCACTGCATCATTGACGCGTGAAATAATTTCACCTACGCGCATCGTATCAAAGAATTGCTGAGGCAAAGTCAGCAGATGCTTATAATATCCTAAAATCAATGCCGCATCAATCCGTTGTCCGGTCTTTAAAGCCAGAATACTTTTCATTGCTCCGATAAAAGTCCGCAATAGCAGGATGACCAGCATGATCACTCCCATGAGATTGAGTAAATTGATATTCTTGTCTACCAGCACATAATCTGTAATTTTACCTACATAAATGGAAGTGGATAATCCCAAGATACTATAAATAAGCGCACCAAACACGGCTTGCAGCATCACACTTTTATGCGGAGCTAGCAGTGAGAAGAATTTCTTCGTCATACCGGTCTTCATATTTCCGGTCTTGAAAGTTTCTTCCGGTTCCAATAACACCAGTACACCGGTCCACATTTTCTCAAATTCCTGATTGGTGACGCGATGCATCCGCCCGTCACCCGGATCCATATATTCTATGTATTCTTTCTTTTTCTCCACCTTATATATCACTACAAAATGCTGAAGCTGCTCGTGTACTATAACATGGGCAATAACAGGTTTAGGAACAATATACAATGCCTCAAACTTAGCCCGCACTCCTTTAGCTGACAAGCCCAACTTATTGGCAGCCTCTATCAATCCCAATATATTTGTTCCTTTTTGGTCGGTAAACGCATATTGGCGAATACGTGCAATGGGAAATTGCAAACCATAATAGGCACATACGGAAGCCAGACAAGCCGCTCCACAATCTGTAATATCAAACTGTTTTATTTTAACTCCTTTTTTCATCTTGTATTCGTGTTTTAAAATTTAGCCATCATTGTTTTATTCTCATATTGCTTGGGATTTGCCCAATCGTCTATCTTCTGATACAATAAATCAAACAATGAGCGCCGGGTTATCATAAAATGAGCACTGACGGTCATACCTTTTTTCAAGACTCCTTTTTGTCCGCTTTTCAACATCAGATAGTTACGTTCCATCCGGCATTTCACTTTATAGAATGAATTCCCTTGACTGTCCGTCAAGAAATCCGATGAAATCTCTGTTACTTTTCCGGCTAATGTTCCCCATTCATTATAATTAAATGATTCCACCTGTACATTTACCGGCATCCCGATATTCATAAAACCTATATTCCTGGGTGTGACATATATCTCCATACACAGGGTAGAATCGGGACTGACCACTGCCAATGACTGCCCTGCCTGTATGCTGCTTCCCCTGTATATGCCCGAAAACTGATCAATAGTTCCGCTTACCGGACTACGGACTATATAAAGCTCTTTATCTTTCAACTCCTGTTGTAAGGTGGTATTCATTTCGCTACGGGAATTACGATAGGTATTCATATCTGCCTGCCACGTACTCAACTGGCTTTGTATCAATGAAGCCAGTTCATTTTGCTGGCTCTGATACTGGAAATAATATTTATCATATTCTTCTTCTGAAATCACCTTCTTATCAAACAGGTTTTTATTGCGCATATATTCTTTTTCCGCCTGCGCCAAAGAGGTTTCCAGTTCTTTTTTCTTTTTGATAAAATAGGTATATTCCTGCTGACGAACCGGAGAATGGAACACCACAGGGCATTCACCTTTTGCCAGATAAGCTAAATCTGCCAAATGTGCTTGATAATCATTCAGACGATTAGTCTGATAATTTATTTTATAATCGGAATTATTGGTACGAAAGCGAAGAAGGACATCTCCTTTGTTTACCCGGTCGCCTTCGCGTACATAGACAGAATCTACCAATTCTGTTATAGCCGATTTTATTTCGGTTTTTTCAGTCACCGGCCTCACTACCCCACTTCCCTGCACGGAAATGTCTACATAGATAAAAGGCAATGCAATAATAGCGGCAGCAACGGCAGCCAATACCACCCAATAGATAATCTGGGATTTTGTGGTGTGTTGATAGATGTATGTTTCAATACTGTTCTCTATCCATTCGTTTGGTAATAACATAACATTTCTACTTTTACTGATTTATACCGCAAAAGTAAAAGGAAAGAAAAAGGAAATGTGTTATCGGATTGTTATCATTAGGTTAATTATTTATCCATAAAACATGATACATAATTCTTATAATTCTCTATTCTGCTTTCACTGTACATTTATATTCTATCGCCATCCATTCCCAACTGCTTTATCAAACTAAAATTATTCAGAAAGATAATGCTACTTCCTATTATAAGGAATTATGGGAAATTTTATTTAGATATTTTTTTAAGTAAAGAAGCTAGGACAGAAGAGCCAACAAGAGCAAAAGCACCCCCACTGAAAGATACAATTAAATCTTGTACACTATAATACCTCCAAATGACAAAAAGTAATAACATGCACATAATTATATAAATAATTCTGTAGATAAAAGTTTTGTCGCTATATGGAAAGACTATTATAGAAGGGAAAAAAAATAGGATATAAAATGAACTGTCAATATCAGTCCAAAACCTTAATATAAACATTATTATAATAAATATTAAAGACACACATATTCCAATATAATTTTTACTTTTCATATTTTATGTATTTCAATTATTACATATTTCAAATTTTAATACTTAATATATAGTGAAAAGAGAATGTGTCAAAACTAAATAACCTATCACTTTGTCATCCTGAACAAAGTGAAGGAACTGTTTGCATTTACTTTTTTGCAAAAGCTCAGAATATCAGAATAACAGAGCAAAATGATAGCATTATCAACATTTTGACACCCTCTCTAAGATATTACATCAATAATATTGAGTATTAAAATCTTATCTCACTATTATGATTTAAATTACAATCTATCATGGAACATATTAATATAGTTACATGATAGAAGAATGTCCACAATTACTTTCAAGATATGTACCACCGTATCTTGTTTCATCAGAACTTTGTACATTATTATCTAATGCGCTAAGTACATATCCGACCAAGTATGATAACCATGTTCCACCAGCAATCATTCTGCAATCAGAAATATCCATAATAGAAATAAGTTCTTTATTTGGTATTATTTGATTTTTCATATTTTATATATTTCAAAATTATTTATTATTTTTTTGCAGCATTCCAACCATCCATAAAATCATTTCCAGCATTTCTATCTAGTGCTTCACTGACTAATACACCAATAGCTAACCATACTAATCCTGGTATTCCACCATTCATATCTTGTATCTCATTCAAATTCATTTCCTGCATCAAAACATTGTTTTCTAAACTTTTCATAATAGTAATTTTCTAATTAGTTAATAAAATTGTGTTTGTATAGAAGCTACCAGCAAATAAGATCTGCTAATGGCCCATATATTTTACGAAGTTCTTCCATCTGTTCCTCCGTAGGAGGCACATAACCTCCCGAGACCTGTACATGTTCCTCACCACTGAGTGGTTTCACCATACAATAATCATTCTTTTTCATACTTCATTTTGTGTTTTGTTGTTATATACTAAAAAAATAACTCTCTAAAACGGCTGAGCACTACAAATACACTAGTCAGACTAGTACTGCTACTGTAAATGTAGCATCCGCCATAAATATTCATACATTCTGCTAACGTCAGCATTTCCATTTTATTAAATTTTCATCGTGTTTTGTGTTTGTGTTATTATTTCCCTTATTTATAGACTCGGGCAGTCCCTTATTCTTCGTCTGAACAAGCGGTGAGCAAAAAGATGAGGTATACCATTCATCCGTTTCCCTTCCTGAGCTTGTTCGTTTATACTCGTTTTTCCCATCTCTCTTTCGTGTTTGTTTTAATGCAACAAAGATAAGCTGTCTTTTTCTAGCTCTTTGTTATTGAATTGTTATCTTTATGTTAATTGTTTGTCCATATATAATAATAAGTTTCTGCCTTTTTCTCTTCTTCATTATTCCATTTGATATTTTTTATTTCTCCTCCATAAATAGAAGTTTGTTCTTCACTGCTTAATGTTACTATTATTTTTTCCATAATACTATATTTTTAATTATATGTATGAGTTTTAGTTTGATGTTGCAAACATAATAGGAAATTTTATAATAATATGTTATCAGAATGTTATCCGATTTTAAGAATAAGTTATTATATTTGCTACATGATAAAGACTAAGTACTTGAAAATAATCACTGCTATAAGCTTAACCTCCATATTAGCACTGCAATTTATATGGTTATGCAATACTTATGTTCTTATCAGAGATAATATATGTGAAGAAACAGACCAAATTCTATATGAGGCAATAGAAGAAGAAGCGTTAAAACGCTTTCATACAACTCCTAAAGGAACTAGTATAGAAGGGAAACAAGAAAAAGAAACAAAAGACAGCATCCCCGAAATCACTTATTTAGAAGAATAGGTTATTATATCTCTATAGAAGACGTGGATTCCATCGCTTCCACTCTGCTCTTAGAGCATAAAATAAGCAGCGATTTCATATTGAACCTTATCAATCCGAAAACCGGAGAAGTGCTTCAACAAAGCAAAGAAGGAAACTTTTGTCTATGGAATGCCATTCACTCTAAGGAAATTCCTATCCGCACAGACCTATCACAAGCTGTACAAATGATATTGGTGAATCCACATTGGAGCATATTTGCACGCATGGGAATCTTGTTGCTGACTACAGCGGTTATGGTAGTATCCGCTTTCATCGGATTGTTTTATCAAATAAAAATCATCATCACAGAAAGGAAAATAGCCCGGCTGAAAGAAGATTTCTCCTACGCCATGATTCATGACATGAAGACGCCCATCAGTTCTGCCATCATGTGTGCCAGCAGGCTACATAGCGGAAAGCTGGATGACAAACCGGAAATAAAGAACCATTATTTTACTATTGTGGAAAATGAACTAGAACATTTGTTGGCTCTTTCTAACAAAGTGCTGACGCTGGCGAAACTGGAACAACACAAACTGGAGATGAACAAAAAAGAAGTTTCATTATCTCCCATGATAGGAGACTTAATTGAAAAGTTTACCATAAAAACTGAAAAAACAATCCATTTTACTACAGACTTAAAAACAGAAAAGGTATATGCCGACGAAGAGTTTCTGAAGGAAGCAATCAGTAATCTGATAGACAATGCCATAAAATATTCCAAAGAATCGGTAAAGATAAACATCAGTTCATCAAGTGATGCCAACCATGACATTATCAACATATACGACAATGGTATTGGAATCTCGCAAAAAGACCAAAAGAAGATTTTCGAGAAGTTTGAGCGTGCATCGGCCATCAAACGAACCCGAAAAGGAGGCCCTTCAGGATTCGGACTAGGGTTGAACTATGTTTATCAGGTAATGGAAGCCCACGAGGGAAGAGTATATATTAACAGTATAGAAGGGGAATTCAGTGAATTCAGCCTGTTAATACCTAAAATAATAAAAAGCTATGATTAAACTATTATTAGTGGAGGATGATTCCACTTTCAGTTATATCGTAAAGAATGAATTGCAGGAAATTATCGGTGGCTACGAAGTGATAACCGCTACCAATGGTGCAGAAGGACTGAAAGCTTGGAAAGAATATCATCCGGATATTATTATTTCGGATATCGATATGCCTGTGATGAACGGTTATCAAATGGTGGAACGTATCCGTGAAATAGACGGGGATACTCCTATCTTGTTTACTTCTGCATTGACATCTCCCAAAGACGTGAAAGAAGGATATAAACTGGGGGTTAATAACTATGTGAAAAAGCCCTTTGTGCCCGATGAATTGGACGCACATATACACGCCATCCTGAAAATGAAGGCAGGAGTCAAATTACGCAATGAAAATGAACACTATGCATTGGGACGCTTCACCTTGGATGCCAAACACGCCACACTGCATAACAATGAAACCGGAGAGAACAAAACTCTGACGGTGCGCGAAGCCCAAATACTTCAGCTCCTGTGCGAAAACATAAATGAAATAGTGGAAAGGAGGGCTATTTTAAGTCGTTTTTGGAATACAGAGGATGATTATTTTGCCTCACGCAGCTTGGATGTCTTTATCACGAATTTGCGGAAATCACTGAAGGAGGAGCCTCTCATCGAATTGAAGAATATCCGGGGAGTGGGCTTTGTATTATTGCTAAGCTGAAAAAATACTCCTATACCGTAATGTTCCTAAACAAAATGCAGTATGGGAGTATTTTCTAAAGTCAGCCGAAAATCCATTTGGCTGCTTTGGGTACAAACCTATAAAAGAAAGCTACCACTCCCCATGAAATGGCAAAGGCTATTATGGCCGTAACAGGTATCTTTACTGAAATAGGAATAGAAAGTATATCAGCAATACCATAACTAAAACCAACCATAAAATAATGAATCAAATAAATACCAAGTCCACATTTAGTGATGTTAGAGAATAAACTCACCCAACCGGGAGATGTAAACCTTATCCGACGGATAATCAGAAACACAGCGATAGTCATCAACACAACATTAGGAGAGCAATATAAGAAAAACATCTCCATTTCTTGTTCCGTGCAATCAGGATTGGCAGTTATCGACTTAAAACCTACATAAGTCACAATATACCCGATGGCAAATAACGGTACAGCAACTCCAACTGTCTTCACCCAATTCCACTCTTTTACATCTTTTGCCAAATAATAGCCCAACAGTAGGTAACCGTTAAAACCGGCAAAATAATAAAAAGTGCCAAATGAGTTCCAGGCACAAAGCCCGAAGAGTTCTTGCGAAAAGAAAGCGTAGGCGTAAGGCAGGAACAATGTTATTCCCCAAATGCCAAGGAATATTTTTTTCTGTGAAAGATTTGCCTTCTCTATCCAAGCAGAGAAGAACGGCATATAGAGATACAGACCTATAAGCATATAAAGATACCACATCGGTACTGTGTAGACATTGAATTTAAAAGGAATCAATGCAATATTTGTCATCGCATCACCAAAAGATTGAGAAGCATCGGGCGATGCATAAGCAAAAACATCAGCTATCACAGCAGATGATAATCCCAACACACCTGTTATCCAAGGAAAAAGATTGTATAGAACAGACCATACTAAAAAAGGAACGGCAATACGCAACAACCGCTTTTTATAAAAACTTTGGATGGGCATATTAACCGGCAAAAGTAACAATCCCGTAATCATAACAAACAAGGGGACGCAGGGACGAAGAAAGGAGCCATAAATAGAACCCCAAAAATTAAACTCCGGATTAGAACGAGCTTCGGGAGAAACATTAAAAGGATCGGCACAATGAATACATATTACCATAAATATGGCGAGAAAACGAAGTACATCAACCCATACTATTCTATGGGGTTGATTGGATGGACTAGCTTGTAACATATTTCTTATTTTATATATTTACCGGCAAAAGTACAAAATAAGCCATCCAAACTTTTTTAACTACTTAAAGAAATGCCTATTTACTTTCTTAAAGCGCATAAAGTTACATGAGACATACCTAAATAAGAAGCGATATAACCCAGATTGACACGCTGAAACATATCAGGATTTTTAATGAGGAAATCATTATAACGTTCCTCTGCCGACATATACAAACGATAAATAAGCCTTCTTTCCATTTCCACAAAAGCTTTTTGATGTAAGATGCGCAACCAGTTTGCTATATCAGCATATTTCAAACATAAGGCTTCAAGTTCTGCGATAGGAATAAAATATAAAATAGAATCTTCGAGCACTTGAACCATCTCATTCTCATAGCCCTCTGTTTTACCATAAAAACTATTAGTGGAAAAAGTAAGGTCACCTTCTTTGCTAAACCAAGAGGTTACCTCTCTCCCATCCATCAGAATATAAGAACGAGCGATTCCCTTCTCTATGAAATAGACATTGTCATCTCTCTTGTCGGGTGCTATCAGAATGGTTCTTTTTGATAAAGCAAGAGGCTGCAATCTGGAAATGAGTTCATGAAGAGTTATCTCATCTATTTTGAATATCTTATTTATTGCATTTATAACTCTTTCCATAGCATATAATCGGGTTTATACATATTCCGGTTTCAGTTTCAATACGAAACCGACACCGGAATGCCTGCTGCCTTTATCAATTCTGCAATTCTGTCCAGCTCCTCGTGGGTCGCTTTTTCCAAATCATGATCGGGTGTTTCGCGGTCAATAGTATAAATCATCACTTGGCGGGGAGCTATTTCTTTTACTGTGTCCAGCCAAGGCAATACATAGTTGTCTGTCGTATTATTCACATCCTGTCCTTGGTATGTACCTTTCAGAAACATGGTTTGAATAATCAGATTGCCTTTGAACGCTTTCATCCCTTCTATGATTTTCTGCACATCATAATGTCCTACCGGACGATCCACTTCTTTGATATAATCAGCATTCACCGTGTCCAGCTTCATGATATTATTATCTATCTTGTTCAGTGCATCAAAAACATCCGGTTTATGAATGAAAGTGGAGTTGGTCAACACGCTTACCTTCGCCTGCGGAAAGTATTTATCACGCAATGACAATGTATCGTCTATAATTCCGGCAAACTCAGGATGGGCAGTAGGTTCACCATTGCCGGCAAAAGTCAGGACATCCGGTTGGGGACCGTTTTGCCGCATATCAAGCAAACGAGCTTCCAAAGCTTCACGAACCTGTTCACGGGTAGGTAATTTTTTCTTCGGACGATGGTCTTTATTAAAACCGCACTCGCAATAAATACAATCGAAAGAACAAAGCTTACCATCTTCGGGAAGAAGATTGATTCCCAAAGAAACTCCCAAACGACGGCTATGCACCGGACCGAATATAGGAGAAGGATAAATGACTGTTGACATAGTTGTTGTTTCTGTTGATAACAGTGCAAAAATACATAATGTTTTTCAGAACTTAAGCCTCAACTGCAAATAAAGGTCACTTTTCGTACTTCCGTCAATTGCCTCCAAAGCCGAACCGATAACATCCCGATTTAAATAATGCGTCATCCCATACTTTGCCTGAATCATGATGTGTTTATTCAGTTCATAGCGGGCATTTACCGCCCATCGTGTACCTTCATAATAGAATGAAGGCATAGAAAAAGCATAAAGCACATTCTTTTCATAAATCGTCAATCGTGATTCATAATCATCTGTGTTAAACCAAGAACCACTTACGTCAAACTGCAAAGGAATGGAGGTGAATTTATAACCGGCACTTTGTGAAAACAGAAATCCGTTGGAAGCCGACTGCCCCCTATAGTTTACCCGGGCATAATCCGCTATTGTTTTCAACAGCAGTTTATCCTTCAGTGCATAATTTAACTGATAACGGCATTTCTGTTGTATATAAGGAATTGTTTGCCTGATTTTATCCTCTGCTGTGAAATCTTTTTTCTTGTTTTTATAGCGATATCTTATGAACATTTCCAGTTGATAAGTAGGTGAATAACTTAGCTGAACCAATCCGTCAAAACCTTTGGTTCCCGGTTCGCTAACTAAATACTTCTTCCATGGAAAATAAAAAAAGTCTCCATAACAACTCATCCTTATATATCGTAATAACTTCGTTTCCAATCCAATATAAAATCCACTTTCATTTTGCACACCATTGCCCTCTCCTATAGAACGGCCATAAATACTTTGATATTTCGCATCATAATATCTGTTCATAACTATTAACTGTGTTCCTCCATTCGGTGAATAACTCAACATATTCATAGTGGCAACAGTACCGTTTTTATCAATGGCAGTTTCGCCTAAAAGAGAGAATTGTTTCCAAAAGATTTTATAGTTTCCTCCCACATTATAAAAGTCTTTGCCACGAGGATAGAATCTGTTATAAGGTTTTAAGTCAGGATTTAACGGCTTGTTGAAAACATTATAAACCGTTGTTAATCCCAATTCACAATACTTCCCATTATAATTTAAATTACTACCAATCAATTGATTAGTTACCATATTCTTCTTTTCAAATTCTCTATATAAACGATGGTATCCATCCTTTTTCAGCGAAGTTATAAACCGGTTATTCACAATTCCATCCATCTTTCGATAAGAATAAAAAGCATCTACCGTCCACCTTTTCGACAATTTATAACTAATTGCCATTCCCTGAAAGTAATTGTATTCGTCAGCAGAAGAATGTTTGCGAATACCGCGGCTTTTATTTCCCAATGTAGAAAGTGTAGCTGTTTTTCCCATGCCGAAATCAGTGTTCATAACCAGTCCATAACCATAGCTTAAACGATAATTACCGATAGCTAATGCCTTGATTTTTCCAATGTTATGAATTAACAGGTAAGGTGAATAAAAATCATATCCCTTTTGGTTCTGCCCGGCAAAGAAAGGTTCACCGGCATCCTTCTCTGCCGTAAGTCCCAAGTATATTTTGTCCCGATAGTGAAAACTATATCTCAAACTGTGATAATAACCATACCCTAAGTATTGTTTGTTCGGGTTCTTCTTCAATTCTTCTTTAGTATGGAATTTATAACCTGATTTAATATAAAAAGGAATATCCACACGTGTTGATAACTCTTGTTTTCCATATTTCAACACCTGTTTTAAAGTAGGCTTATATTCCTCTTTTTCAGGCTGTTTAAAGTAGATAAACGGTTGTAAACAACGAATAGTCTGTCTGTTAATATCTTCAATCATCCACAATTCATTCTCACTGAGCATCGGTCCGTTCTTATAAAGATAATACAAGATATTTTCGACTATCCGATCAGACAGAAAAGGAAACTTCTCCAATTGCTCTTTTGTTGCCGTATTGATATTGATAGGATTTTCTTTTAACTCTGACAATTCTTCAAAATTATTCTCCCACTGAAAGACTTCTCCTTCCTCTTCACCAATTAATTGCTCGGCCAATTCTTCCCAAACTTCTTGTGCTGATAGGTTATTCACCGATAAGGCTATTGTAATACAAGCAATTAACATAGATTTCAACAATCTGTTCATTTTGTAATTTATTGGTGTGTTTTAAGTTAAATAGTTTTATTCAAAGCAAGAGTAACCGCATTTCTTACTACTTTTGCATAGACAATGAAAAGGAAACTCTATATAGCTTTATTTCTTTCCTTTATAGCCATTGCTGCCTATTCCCAGCAATCGACGACTACTATAAACGGATATATGGTACCTGTATGTGTATACAAAGGAGATACCATTCCTTCATTACGGCTGCCCAATGTATACGTATTCAAGCCATTAAAATTTAAAAATGAAAAAGAAAGACGGGAATATTACCGCCTGGTAAGGAATGTAAAGAAGACTTTGCCTTTGGCTCGTGCCATCAACCGTGCCATTATCGAAACCTACGAGTATCTGGAAACGCTCCCCGACAAAAAAGCCAGAGAGAAACATCTGAAACTCGTTGAAAAAGGACTGAAAGAACAATATACTCCCGTCATGAAGAAATTAACTTTTGCACAGGGCAAACTGTTGATAAAGTTGGTAAACCGTGAAACCGACTCTTCTTCCTATGAATTGGTAAAAGCTTTCATGGGTCCCTTTAAAGCAGGGTTTTATCAGACTTTTGCCGCATTATTCGGCGCAAGTCTGAAAAAAGAATATCATCCCGAGGCGGAAGATAAACTGACGGAACGGGTGGTATTATTGGTGGAAAACGGACAAATATAAATCCGGTTAGTTCCTCATTCTTTTATAGTTACTCTTTTCTAAACTTAATCAATTTATTTGCAAACTCCCAAAGCACAATGCCTGTAGTTACGGATACATTCAGCGAATGTTTTGTGCCGTACTGAGGAATCTCAATGCAACCGTCACAAGCATTCACCACTTCTTGTTGAACACCTTTCACTTCATTTCCCATCACAATGGCATACTTTTTATCCGGCTCCAGTTCAAGCTCGTCAAGCATGGTACTTCCTTCCACTTGCTCGATAGCCAACACCGTATATCCTTCATTATGAAGTTCTTCTACTGCTTCCAATGTATGCTTCACATACTTCCAGTCAACGGTATCTTCGGCCCCTAATGCCGTTTTATGCATTTCAGGATGGGGAGGAGTGGCGGTAATGCCACATAAATAAATACGCTCTACAAGAAAAGCATCCGACGTGCGGAATACAGAACCTATATTATGCAAACTGCGTACTTCATCCAATATCACTACCAACGGTAACTTATTTGCCTGTTTAAATTCATCTACTGTAAGACGGTTAAGCTCCGTTATTTTCAATTTTCTCATCTTTGTGTATATGCTATTAATATGTATTGCAAAGATAATAACTAATTCACATAACCCTGTTGATAACGGTTGAAAACATGTAGAAAGAATGGGCATATCATTTCAAAAGTATTTCTTGCATATTTCAATAAAAGATATATCAAATGACAGAAATCAACAATCCAAAAAAGAATCCGAGAATTTAAACCGCCAATATCAACACAATTTAATCACTATTTTAGGCGTTCATAATCATAAAGTTTTTAACTTTGCATATTATCAACAGTTTGTTAATAGAAAAGGTAAAGACTGTATTATCAGAGTTTAAGCCCGTTGATTACTTATTCATATCTTTGCATTATGAATGAATAACTTCTCAGGCAAGAAAAGCAGTCTACTTTTTACTAACACTATTAACCGACAATTATCATCACTATAAATTCTTTTTTTAAGAGAAGAAAGAAAAAACATAGAAATAATGAATAAAGAGGAATGGTTGAAAAAAGGGTATGCTGCCGAACCGGTGGACAAGACCTTAGATTTGAAAGCAGAGATAAATAAGTTGCGTAAAGAGAAGAATGCGCTTATTCTGGGACATTACTACCAGTCGGGTGAAATACAGGATATTGCCGACTTTGTAGGTGATAGTCTGGCATTGGCACAATGGGCAGCCAAAACAGATGCTGACATCATCGTGATGTGCGGTGTGCACTTTATGGGGGAAACAGCTAAAATTCTTTGTCCGAATAAGAAAGTGCTTGTACCTGATTTAAATGCAGGCTGTTCGTTGGCCGACAGTTGTCCTGCCGATGCTTTTGCAGCGTTTGTTAAAGCACATCCGGATTATACTGTAATTTCATACGTTAATACAACGGCTGCTGTAAAGGCTGTGACTGATGTGGTGGTGACTTCTACCAATGCCAAGCAGATAGTGGAAAGTTTTCCGGCAGACGAGAAGATTATCTTTGGTCCCGACCGTAACTTGGGAAACTATATAAATTCGATTACAGGACGTAATATGCTGTTATGGGACGGTGCCTGTCATGTGCATGAACAATTCTCTGTTGAGAAGATTGTAGCATTGAAAAAGCAATATCCCGATGCGGCTATTCTGGTACATCCCGAATGTAAAGGAGCTGTTGCGAAGCTAGCTGATAAAGTCGGTTCTACGGCAGGCTTGTTGAAGTATGCTATTGCCAGTGACAAAAAGGATTTTATTGTTGCTACTGAAAGTGGTATCCTGCACGAGATGCGTAAACAATGCCCTGAAAAGAACTTTATTCCCGCTCCGCCCGAAGACAGCACCTGTGCTTGCAATGAATGTAATTTCATGCGTTTGAACACTATGGAAAAGCTATACAATACATTAAAGTATGAATGGCCGGAAGTGACAGTGGACGAAGCAGTAGCCCGGGAAGCGGTGAAGCCTATCAAGAAGATGCTGGAAATCTCGGAAAAGCTGGGATTATAAAATAGTAAAGGTGAATAGAATATTTTGGCGGAAGAATGTGTTCTTAGGGAATCATTATTCCGCCAAAATTATTTTTTTATGGGAAGTAAAAGAATTATAAAATGAAAATAATACTGTGGAAAAGAATAACACTCCTTTTTAGGAATCGTAGAATGGGAGATTTCGTATGCAATTTTACGGCTGTAATGCTTGGCATCATCCTTACCTTTATGGGAAGTGACTGGATAGAAAACCGGAATACGCAACGTGATGTGAAAAGTGCGCTTCAGTTAGTAAAAGCGGAATTAGAGACTAATAGAGAAACTATATTAGACGGAAAGAAAAGAATAGAACAAGAAATACGTGCTGCTCATTTTTTATTGAAAAATAAGGATAGTCTTTCATTTGTATCGAAAGATTCGTTGAGTTATTATTTTAATATGCCTTTTCAAACTTCATTTATTACTTTTACTACTGATGCATTGGAACTGATGAAAAGTTCGGCACTTTTTCCTCAAATAAAGAATAAACAATTGGGGTTGAGTATTATCCAGGCTTATGCTTCTATAAAAGCGGTTGATGCGCTATATGCCACTTATCAAAATCTAAAAAAAGAACGGAATGACTGGTTGGATACCAAGCCGGAAGTAAAGCGTTTATATGTTCAAAAACTTTCCGCTGACCAGTTATGGAGTCGTTTATTGGCTACTGATGAAGGACTTGATTTGTTGTTTCAGATTCCCAATTTGATAAACCTTGAATCCTTTGATTATCTTATAACTGATATAGATAATACTATAAAAGCTATAGAGAAATATGAATGATTATCAGGTAGGAATTGAAAGAGAAGCAAACAAGTTATAGAACTATAGAGGGTGTGTCGAAACGCTCATAAACTAAAAATCACTCTCGCTACAACTGTCTGTGACGAGGGTGATTTCGATAAAAGGGAAGTTTAAAAACACCCTCATATTTATACTTACACTGTGAAGAGTGCAAGAAACCGGCAAAGCTTCTCCACCGCCAATGCGCGATGACTGATTTTATTCTTCGTCTCGTTTCCCAGTTCGGCAAACGTTTGCTCATATCCTTGAGGCATAAAGATAGGATCGTATCCGAAACCGGAACCACCGCGTTTTTCTTTGATAATCTCACCTTTTACAATACCTTCGAATAAATGCTTCTTTCCATCCATTATTAAACAAATAACTGTACGGAATTGCGCTTTCCTATTTTGTACTCCCTGCATATTTTGCAATAATTTCTGCATATTGGCTTCCGCATTATGTCCTTCTCCTCCTGCATAACGGGCAGAGTAAACACCCGGTTCTCCATTTAGTGCCTCTACTTCCAGACCCGTATCGTCGGCAAAACAGTCTAAACCGTAGTGTTCATAAATATACTCAGCTTTCAACATCGCATTACCTTCCAGGGTATCGGCTGTTTCGGGGATATCAACATCGCAATGGATATCTTTTAAGCTCAATAATTCTACTTTCTCTCCTAGAATAGCGGATATTTCATCCAGTTTATGAGCATTGTTTGTAGCAAATACTAATTTTCGTTTCATCTTACATCGTATTTATTGAATGCAAAGATACTGAGAATGAACCAAAATAAGGTGATTCCTGACAGAATAAATATAGCCGGCAAGGAAGATAGCAGTCTATTTGTTATGTTTACTTCGGGTTCTTTATAGACAGGATAGTCCGTTTCCGTGAGTATACGTTGTGTACTGCTGTATCGCTCTTGTGGGTTAAGCCAGTGCGGGCTTTGGGGGTCTTTGGCATCTTCTTCTTCAAACCATTGCATAAAATGAGTGCAAAAATCACTTAAAGCCTTTTGGTTTTTCCGGAAGCGGATGTAGCCACTGTCTAGCCAGTATTCATTCAGTCGGTTGAAGACAATGATGGGTGAACACATTGATAATTGATTTGTTCGCTCATATTGTTGCTCTCCCGCTTGATAAAATTCATTGAGTTTATCCAGTTTGACCTTCAACATGCGACGCATTATATCGGCACGCATTTCGTGTGGAGGATAGAATGGTTCATCTTCTCGGTTTCCCAGTGCAGAAGCCGGAGCATGGTCTATAATCTGTCGTTGCTGCTGTTGATAATCTTGTTGCACTTCTTCCATTGTAGTGGGAAGAGGGAACAGATAACGTGCCATAGGCAACTGGCTGCTGGGGATGATAATGACGCACAACAGCCAGAAAATGATACAGAATAATAAACTATTCCGGGGATGACTGCTAATGGTGGAAGCAAATAATCCGAAAGCGGCGAACAACGAAAGTAATAATAAGGAAGACAGAAAAAATCCACCGCATAAAATCAGGAAGTGTATATTCATTTCAATGCCTGCCAGAATCAGAATCAAGATTCCTATCCCAATGCCCGATAGCAATATAATGCCGGTCTGCATCATTATACATATATATTTTGATAACAATAGCAGGGGGCGTGAAACAGGATAGGTAAGCAGGAATCCCAAGGTATGAGTCTCCTTCTCCCCCGAAAACGCATTGAAAGAGAATAATAAAATAATAAAAGTAAGTAAGGTGGTGACAACGAACGACCAACTGAAAGAAACATTGGATTGCATCAACGGATTCTTGACCGAGAATGCGGTGTGGAAATTATGTATTCCAAATGCATTATAGGTAAAGATGGAAGGTAATTGTTGTTCAGAACAAGGGTCTATCAGTGAGGAAAGCCGTGGTTGTAGCAAATATTCCTGTGTAATAACGGCATAGGTAGTAACCGTCCATCCATGATACTCGTTATAATTTACTTTCCGGTATTGCTCGTATTCACTTTCTGTATTTTGCCATTGACGGACAAAGGCAGTAGTTCCACAGATAAATATGCATAGCATTAATATCCAGGATAAACGGAATCTCAGGCTGCGTCTATTCTTCTTCCATTCTTGTTTTAGCAATATGGTTAGTGTCATCAGTTTATCGGATATCATAACGGACAGCAATTTTTATCGTTGTATAGATTAATATTAAACTTGTTATGCTGAAAAAGAAAAATGCATTCAGACACTCTTTTATCTGTTCACGGATACTTGCCGTTTGTTGTATGAATCGTGGTAATTCTTGTGTATCCAGTTTGGGGCGGTTTTCTATATTTTGAAGGAAATTTATTTTTCCTTCTTCACCCAAACTATCATATTCCCGGCAAACTTCGTCCATTCTTTGTTCAGTCATAAAGTCTTCTTCATTTTGTGTGGTAAAATAGGAATAAGAACTGAATAATTTATTTTCTATGAAATAATTCCATACAGTTTGTCTGTAACTTCGCACTTCATCCATATAGGACAAGTAGTTTTCAGGTGAAGTACGGCATATATGTTGTGCTGTTTCCTGGAAGATCTGTAAGGGGGAGAAGCAGGAAAACCAATAGCGTAGGCGGATTTGTCGTTCCAGTTTATTCAGATAGTCTTTTTGTAATATCCATTTTTGGTCGGCATAATCGAGCCTTATTGGTTCGCTTTCTGCATGGATGCGGCGTATGGCATGAGCAAATGGAATAGTAATGCCCCATTTGTCCATAAATCCGTCTTCTCCCATGTTATTGAAGAGCGTCATTTCAGTCTTTACTTTTTCTTCTTTTGCAATCTTTCTCCTTATTTCTTTTAATTTCTCATAGCGTTCATCATCCAGCGATTTCATTTTTGCTTCTATATTCCGGTACAAAGGAATGGGTGCCATGGTTTCCGCCAAATAACTTGATACGGGGGGAAGAACGAATACCATACCTATCCAAAGCAGGAGGCTGACGGTTAATGCCTGTTCGGAGGTAGAGGCGAGCAAAGAGATAAGTATTCCTATAAGTATGCATACAAAAATGAAACCTAATGTCAGTATGGAAAGCAGTAATATTCCATTCCAGACGGTTCCCGGTAAAGAGATTCCGGCATAAATCAGATAACCGGCACTTATGGCATAACATAATAAGACCGGTGGAATCAAAACGAAACATATTCCTCCTATTTTTCCAAAAAGAAAAGTTAACCGCTTTACAGGATGGCTGAATATCATCCGTAGCATGCCTATTTCTTTTTCATGTGAAAAAGCATCGTATGAAAATACGAGTGCCAGCAGAGAGAATACAAGTCCTATCATGCCGGTGAAGTCGGTATACGAGAAGGTATTTAGAAAAATATTTTCATTTCCTCCTGTATCTCCTTGTATTTCTGCTTGTTTATATCCTATTATAGATTGTTCTTTACCACTGTATGCGTAAGGCAGCAATGGATAAGTGTTTAATAATATTTGATTATAGATTCCCATATTGGGAGTCACTCCCTGACAAAAGATACTGAGTGGTTCGGTTTGTTTGATAACCAGCGGACGTACTTGTGACCATACATAAGCATTATTCAATGCACTGTCGGCTGTGGCTTGTCTTTGTTCGCACACTGTTTGCCGGGCACAATAATAATCTGTTCCTGTCAGTAGGGTAAAAGGTAGAAAAAGCAGACAGAGCAGCAGGGTCAGAAAGAAACGTGAAGAACGTAGATGCTGCTTGAAATCTTTCAGTGCGATAGAGTGAATCATGTTCATAGTGGAACCTCCTGCATATAATCCAAATAAATGCGTTCAATATCCTCATGTATAAATTCTTCGCGAGGGCGTAACATTACCATACGTCCTTCTTTCATAATACCGATACGGTCGGCTATCATGCGGGCGCGGAACAAGTCATGGGTGCATAGCAAAATTGATTTTCCTTTTTGTTTCAATAGAAGCAATGTATCCATCAGTTCGGCAGCACTTTTGGGGTCCAATCCGGTAGTGGGTTCATCCATCAGAATATTCGGTGTGTCTTTTTGAAGCACGCAGGCCAGTCCTACTTTTTGGCGCATTCCTTTTGAGAAGTATTTCACGCGCTTTTCAAAATCTGTCTCTTTTAGACCTACGCTTCTCATTAAGTTATAATAGGTCTCCTTTGGGGGATTCTTTCCGTTAAGGCGGGCAAAGAATTCCAGATTTTCCCGTGCTGACAAGTCTTCATAAAGCATTACGTTTTCAGAAATATAGGAGATGAACCGTTTCGCTTCTAATGATTGTCTCACACTGTCTCTTCCGTCTATCAAGGCTTGTCCTGAGGTGGGACGGATAAAGTTGAGGAACAGATTGAGGGTAGTTGTTTTTCCGGCTCCGTTTGCTCCCAGCAGGAAAAAGATTTCTCCTTCTTCTATTTGGAGGTTTAATGCATCGAGTGCCAGACTTCCGTCATCATATCTTTTGGTTAAATCAATGGCTTGCAACATATTGTGTCTATATTGAATGATTCAAAGATAAGGAGGAATTGTTTCTTCTCCTATTTTTTTTCTTTTTTTGTTATCGTTTTGTGGTAGCAACTTATTCTAGAACTTTTGTTGTGCTTTCTTTTTCAGGTGCGGATTACACGAATTTCTCTTTATACTTTCTATGAAATCCGTATAATTCGCATCTAAAATGAGTTGTAGTAAGAGTGTTTTTACAGACGGTTCAACTCCTCATTGGCTGCTCCTGTTCCTCGGTATTTGCTGCGAGTGGAATTAAATTTGTAGCTCACCGTGAGCCGTATATTCCGTGTATCGCTGTAATTCCATTTGTCGAACTGCATACAGTCACCATAGATAATGTAGGAACTGCGTTGTGAGGCAAAAATATCGTTTACACGCAGGTTTACGCTCATACGGTCATTCATAAAGGTTTTGTTCAAACTGACGTTTACTCCTTGATTGGGTTTCATCAGCATAATGCTTGAGTTGCCTTTACTTCTATAGAACAGGGTCAGGTTTCCTGTAAATGTCTTGCTGAATCGGAAATAGTTATCCAATCGGCTATTGAAAATAGGACGGTTGAAATGTTTCAAGTTTCCCATTGTCATGTTCTTGAAAAACTGCTGCTGCATTTGCAGGCTGAGAGAAGGTTCCCAAATACCGAATTTGGGAGAAAGTACCAATCCTGTGTTCAATGCTTCTATCTTGTCGAAATTCTCACGGGTAAACAGGGTGATGGCAGGGTTTTTGTCATAGGATTCGGCCACAAATTCTATGGCGTCACGGCGTTGCTGGTAGCTGACAAAAAGCTGTATCCACTGGTAACTGCCCATCAACGTAAGGTCGTGGATGGTTTCGGGTTTCAAATTAGGGTTACCCCCTTCGTAGGTAAAACGGTCATCGTATTGCAAATTACTGCTTAGCTCGTTATAAGACGGACGGCGTGTCTTGGCTGTATAACTTAATGAGAGCTGTGTTTCTCCTACAGGCAGGGCAAAAGAAATATTCGGGAACAAGTTGTCATAGTCCCGGCTTTGTTCCTCTATGCGTTTCCCTTTGTTCAAGTATTCGGAAGTGACATGTTCAAAACGGAATCCTGCTGATGCTTGCAGTTTGCCCAAAGCGATAGCAAATTCAGCGAATCCCGCCACCTTGTCTTCTTTGATTTCATTATCTGTTTCGGGCAGGTAATTCTGCGGGTTTTCATAACGGTTCAGACGACGTGTATGACTGTATTCAGCTCCGGCTTTCAGTTCTCCTTTCCCGATGGGGTGTGTAAGGACAAGTTTAGCGGCATATAGGCGGTTGTCATTCAGGTTACTGGCAGTGACGTGGCGGTCTTCGTATTCTTCACTGATTTCCAGCACATTTTGATATTGGCGTGTTTCTCCACTATAATAATCGGCGTTGAAGTTAATTCCTAGCTTTCCGATGTTGCCCAGATAATAAGTGTTGATACGGTGAGAAAAATCATTGTTATTCCAATCGTAATCATAATGTTGTTTATCATAGAATGAGCCGTCAGCTATGATTTCGTAATCGGAAGTCATTTTTAGATTGCTTTTAGGCGAACGGTTGAAAGTATATCGTGCCCCTAGAGAATGGTTGCTGTTTACCATATAGTTGAATCCGCCCTCGGTGTTGATATAATGGCTTTTGGCATTCATGTCCATTTCAGATTGATGCTGCCAAATGGTATCTACTTCTATATAATGCTTGTCTCTTTGTTCCTGATAGTTACCCATACGCGAATAGTAGATATTGGCAAACAAATCCAATCCTCCGTGACGGTAATTCATGTTCAGTTGTTCAGAGTGATTGAAGTTGTGGTCTTGGATGACACTGGCATTGATGTTCGTACTGAAGCCCTCGCCTTTAGGTTTCACTGTTTTAATTTTAATGACTGATTTTACAGTTACATCATATTCGGCTCCCGGGTTGGTGATGACTTCTACGCTTTGTATGTCTTTAGAACTCAAACGTTCCAGTTCGCTGAGGTCACGGAGTTGACGTCCGTTCAGATAAATCAATGGAGTACCTTTTCCAAAGACGGTGAATTGGCCATTGTCACCTTGTACAAAAGGGATATGGCCCAGTACGTCATTAGCTGTTCCGGCAGTACTTAGCAAGGAATTGGAAACATTGGTGACAAGTGCGTTTCCTTTCATTTTATAAGTAGGACGGCGGGCAGTAACTACAGCTTCTTGCAACAGAATTGCATCGGATTTCAGAGTTAGGGTACCGATATTTCCCGATTGACACTTCTTATAGATTGTTTTATATCCTACGGAGGAAGCTTTCAGAATATAAGTTTTTCCGTTCACCTTGTCTAATATGAAATCTCCGTCAGTATTAGTGATAGTTCCCTGTACAAAGCTGGAATCAGTCGGGTTTAACAATATAATGTTGGCATATTCCAACGGCACATTGGTTTCGTCTATTAATTTCCCGGTAATGGTTTGTGCTTGTGCGGCGGTTATTCCTGTCAGCAGCAAAGCTAGAAGTAATTTTATCGCTTTCATATTTTATTGATATTATTGGTTATTCCTGTCGGGTGGGTAACAAATTACCCAATGATTCTTTATTTCTTTTCTATTTACTATATAAAATACAATTCCCATGCCAAAATGGAAGATGTATTGATAATCAAACGGTTACTATGAAAAGCTAATGGAGAGTATATTGAATTTGAGAAAATGATTACCCAATTGTGAGTAAATAGTTACTCATTTTATATCATTTTTTATTTTAAAACAATATCTTTGTGAGTATAAATAGAACCTATTATGTTTCATCTTTTTCCTACCACTCATTCTGTTGAATTAAAACAACTTTTGTCGGAGTTCAACCGTTCGCTCATGCTGATTGTTGATAAACAGTTATTAATCAGTAACTTTTTGTCGAAGGTTAATCAAATAACTCCTGTGCAGGGTATTTTTCTTTTTCTTCCTGATGAGAATACGGAGAAATATAAAATGCAGGGATTGGAAGACAAGAATGTTTCCTATTTTATGGGAAGAGGAAAATTGGTGAACTGGTTGGCTGTGAATGAACGTCCGTTGATTGTTTCGAAAAGTTCCTCTCTCCTCTCCTATTTTTCTGAGGAGGAGCGAAAATTGCTGGCCCGGCTGAATGCGGAGTTAGTCTATCCATTGAATGTAATGAACCGAATTAGTGGTATTCTGGTAATGGGGAAAAAAATGAATGGAAAAGAATTTGATAAGAAAGAGCTGGAATTACTTTCTTTATTGTTGGGACAGGCTGCTTTTGCCATTGAACATGCCTCGCTTTATGAAATTCAACGAGATCGCTTGAAACGGATGTATCGCACAGACCGTTTGGCTGTATTGGGAGAACTGGCGGCCGGGGCAGCCCACGAAATAAAAAATCCGCTTACTTCTATCCGCAGCACTATTCAATATTTGAGTAATGACTTTGATGTTGAGAGTGAAAAAGGGCAGATGATGCATGAGTTATTGAATGAAACAGAACGTATTAACAAGATTGTGCAAGGTTTGCTTTCTTTTGCTCGTCCATCTGAGTTAAATTCTATGGAAGTCAACCTGGAACAGCTTATTAACCAGACTTTGTTACTTGTTAACAACACGTTGAGAAAGCAGCAGATAGAAGTGGAATTTGAATATTTCACCGAACAGACTACCATTATGGGAGATGCGGAGCAACTAAAACAGGTATGTCTGAATATTATTCTGAATGCGGTGGAAGCAATGAAGGAAAATGACGACTCCCATCCCCGAACTTTATATATAAGTATGGAAGAAGGTGCCCTGATTGATGTCCGCAGTCGTTATCTGTTGATTTCATTTGAGGATACGGGAAAAGGAATTGATGGGGAAAATATTGAGAATGTATTCAATCCCTTCTTCACTACCAAAGAAGAAGGAACAGGACTGGGACTTGCCATCTGTTACGGTATTATCAACCGACATAAGGGAGAGCTGGAAGTCCGTAGTACTCTTGGAAAAGGAACTTGTTTTACGATTAAACTCCCCCAACATATATGAAAGGAAAGGTATTGATAGCGGATGATGAACCGCGTATACGGAAGATAATAACTCTTTTATTATCGCAGGAAGGATATGAAGTCAAGTCGGTAGAGAACGGTAAAGAGGCTGTTGCCGAAGCTACTTTGTTTAATCCTGATGTAATTCTTCTGGACCAGCAAATGCCGATAATGAATGGAACGGAAGCCTTGGATAAAATACGACTCATGCGTCCTAATCAGGTTATGATGTTGGTAACAGCTTTCGGCACTATTTCGTTGGCGGTGGATGCTGTAAAAAAAGGAGCGTATGATTTTATAGAAAAACCTTTTGATAATGATGATTTGCTGTTGAAAGTGAAGCGTGCTGTGGAACACAGTCGTCTGAAAGGAGAGATTCATCAATTAAAGAAGCGTTTGGGAGAGGGAGAACGTCCGATTATCGGTAGCGAAGGCGGACTCCGAATGGTAATGGAACAAGTAAACCGCGTGGCAAGGACTGAAGCTACCGTGTTTATTCATGGAGAAAGCGGAACCGGAAAAGAGTTAATTGCCCGTGCGGTGCATGTACGCAGCAAACGGAGTGAAAGGCCTTTTATAGCAATCAACTGTGGTGCTATTCCTCTTTCTTTGATAGAAAATGAATTGTTCGGACACGAAAAAGGGGCTTTTACCGATGCTAAAGAAGCCCAGCCGGGTATCTTTGAACAAGCAGAAGGAGGAACACTTTTTCTGGATGAGATTGGTGAATTGCCGATGGATGCGCAAGTGAAACTTCTTCGTGTACTGGAAGAGAGGAAAGTGACTCGTATCGGGGGAACAAAACAAATTCCGGTTAATGTGCGTATTGTAGCCGCTACCAATCGTAATTTGGAAGAAGAAGTGAAACAAGGCAATTTCCGGCTGGATTTGTTGTATCGGCTGAATGTATTTACATTAGAACTTCCACCCCTGAGGGAACGTAAAGAAGATATTCCTTTATTGACTGATTTCTTTATCTGCAAGCACAATGAGGCATTAAATCTGTCAGTGAAAAGTATTACTCCGGCAGCGATGGATAAACTTTGTATTTATGACTGGCCGGGAAATATCCGTGATTTGGAAAATGCCATTCAGAGTGCCATGATTCTTAGTCTGGAGGGAACGATTGATGTGCAGCAGCTTCCTGTGCGTATCAAAGGGTATGAGCAAAATGATATCCCTTTATCTTTAGGTGATAATAATGATATCCGTGAAGTGAATGCCCAAGTAGAAAAGGAGTTGATACAAGAGACATTAAGAAAGTTTGCCGGAAACCGTACACTTACGGCTGAGGCTTTGAATATTAGCCGGAAGACTTTATTCAACAAAATGAAAAAATACGGATTATAATAGAATTGATAATATAATTTATATAGAAACACCCTGCTTGGTATTGCGCGATTGAAAAGAAGACGATATTCCATTTTTTTGTGTGAATAAACAATGATGAACGGGTAATGCAAAAAATAGGGATGCGTTTTGTGAAGGAGTTCAATCATCCGTTGGTAAAGTACGACCGTCCGCTATGCAAACATGTCTTATATGTAATGACACTCTAAACAAACTTATAAATATAGTTAATTAATGGTTCTTTTTCGCCTTTAAATGATAATGACTAAAAATTTAGTCATATATTTAGTTCGTACTTATCAATCTAATAAGTTATGGAACTAACAAAGGCAGAAGAACAAATATTGCATTATTTATGGAAGTTGGAGGAAGCTACCGTACAGGATATACTTTCGTGTATGAATGACGCAGGAAAACCTTCACGCACTACCGTATCCACTATTATTCGTATTCTTGAAAACAAAGGGGCGGTCAGTCATAAACCGGGTACAGGGCGCGGTTACATTTATTATCCTTTGGTTAAAAAAGAAGAGTACTCTCGCAAACAGCTTTTTGGCTTTATCAGCCGTTATTTTGATAACTCCTTTTCATCCTTGGCTTCTTTTTTTGCCAAAGAAAGTAATATGACGGCAGAAGAGTTGGATGTGCTGTTGGAAGAAACCAGACGGAAATTGGAAAATGAAAAAGGGAAGGAGTAATTATGTGGATGTTACTCTTAAAAATTTGTTTGCTGACCACCCTTTTTTATAGTTTATATCATTGGGCATTGCGTGGAAATACCTTTTTCAGATTTAATCGGGTATATCTTTTAGCGGGAATGCTTATGGCTTTAGCACTGCCTTTTGTCCCTCTATATTATGCTGTGCCAACGGTCAGTGAGACTGATTTGCCGGAAACGGCTTTTCGGATTGGCAATATCATCAGTATAGAAATGAAAGTCAATGAATCTGTCAATTTCAGTCAGATAGGCTGTCTCATTTATATTTCGGGACTTATTGTACTTTTGTTATCTCGTATGTGGACTGTTTTCCGGTTGTTCCGATGTATTCGCAACGGTTCGAAAGAAGTTTTTTGCGGTATTGTTTCGATAGAGACACCGATGGTTCAATCTTCTTTCTCTTTCCTTCGTTATATAGTGCTTCCACAAGGGATGAAAGAAGCGGATAAAAATGTAATTCTTACACACGAAGAGACTCATATTCGCCAATGGCATTGCGTTGATTTATTGTTGGGAGATATTTTTTGTATCATACAGTGGTTCAACCCTACTGCTTGGCTGTATAAACGTGACTTGGTGGAAAACCATGAGTTTTTGGCGGATAGTAATGCCGGGAATGTGGCGGGAATGGATGTTTATAAGGAGACACTTACCCGATATTGGTTATATGGAACCATGAAAAGTTTGGTTAATCCGTTTGCATATTCTACCCGATTAATGCGTCTTTCCATGTTGAAAAAGCCTTCTTCTCACGGCATACAAAAATGTTGGACAGTAGCTCTTGTTCCTTTATTATTGCTGTATGTCTGGATATTTGCAGTTCCGGTATCGAGTGCAGAGGCTACAGATTTTCAGCAGGTGACGGTAATAGGAAAGATTACGGATGAAACTGGACAGGAAATAGTGGCTGCCTCTGTATTTGTTCCTCAAAAATCATTTGGAACGATTAGTGATATCAATGGCAACTATCAGTTGTCGGTTGGAAAAAGGGATACGGTTTATATTTCGGCAGCCGGTTATGAAAAACAAAAAGTATGTGTATCCGATTATGCAGTAGAAAATGGTGAGCTAATGATTGACGTGCTTTTACAATCGATAGCGGAATTAAAATGAAGGACATTATTAATCTAATATAAAATGAATATGAAGTATCTGTTTTCTTTCTTATGCTTGTGTTGTGCTTTGTCGGTTTCAGCTCAAAAACCTGTGATTATTAATTTGGCAAAAGCCATCAGTGAATCTCCTAAAGAGATAATGCTAAGCGAGTTGGCTTCGGATATCAGGTATGTGCCTTTGGAGACGACCGATGATTGTCTAATGAATAATGAGTTCTACATCATGCAGTATACAGGTGAAGATATTATTACAAGTGGCATTTTCCATTTTGATAAGAATGGAAAGTTTCTCAATAAAATTGGAAATAAAGGTCAGGGCCCGGAAGAATATTTGCAGGGCTTATTTGCTTTTGGCGATTGGAAAAACAAGTTATTATATGTTCAGAACTGGACTACCTTGACTTGTTATGGATTTGATGGAAAGTTTGTGAAGAGTATTCCTACACCCCAATTAAATATGGGAGCAGCCGGATTGTTCGACGAGAATCATATTTTGTATAGTAATGACATTTATTATGCTGACAAGGCGAATCCGATACAGTTATATATGGTCGACAGTCAGAGTGGCAAAACAGTAAGTAAGTGGCGCGGCCATTTAGAGGAGAACAAAAAATACGGTATGATTTTGACTTCCCGTGACTTCATGTATAATTATGATAATAGTTTGTTCTATAAACCGGCATTGGAGAATGTGATATTTAAGATTATCTCACCTAAAAAACGTCAGTTAGCTTATAAATTCGATTGTTCCGGTAAAGATATTGACGTATCGGCTGATGAAGTTGATCCAAAGAAAAGATTTCAGTTCTTATCGGTCTATTGGGCTAAGGAAACAAATCAATATTTGTTTGTCAGTTATGGAATGAAGAATATTTCTCGTTTGGGAATATATGATAAAGAGAAGAAAACCTTTACTAATGTTACTATTAAAGACAATCTGGCCGGTGGCTATGATATCCATCCTGCATGGACAAGTGATGACAATCATTTACTGATGGTCTATTATGTCGGTGGACTCCTGCAAGATAAAGAAAAGCGTCATTCAACCGGTCTTTTGCCTGAGAGGAAAAAGGAATTGGATGGGTTGTTGAAAAATATAAAAGAGGACGACAATCCAGTCGTCATTGTGGTGACTTTGAAACCTAAGAAAGACAATAAATAGTAGTAATATTTATTGCAATATCGTAAGTGTCTCCGCGATTCTGTGTGCCATCCAAAAAAGGCTGATGAGTTTTCTTTTTCACTCATCAGCCTTTCTCCATCTGTCGGGAAGCAGTTCCCTATATTTTTCAAGTGGTGTGTTCGGTTGCCATCCGGCAGTTCTGTTTATCACATCGGTGAGATAGTCAAACAGATTCACTTTATGCATCCTGCAAGTGAGTGCTATCGTGTAGAGTATGGTGCCCCGTTCGGCCCCCTTATGGCTGCCGAAGAACAAAAAGATATCTTCGGAAATGAGAGACAGGCCCTTCATTTGCGAGCGTATAATTTTGAATAAACCGTCAATTCCGAGGCTCATACGGACAAAGCCCTGGTACAGATAGTACCGGTTGGCTGATGTCAGAGAATACATAAATCCCCCTCCTTTCTTTTGTAATCACGCAACATTTTAATGACACCCCCGAGTGTGGCCCGTTTGATTGAAACGGTGCTCCCGCTATTAAAGGTGATTGTGACCCCGGCAAGGCCAAACTCCTCTTCCGGCAACATGGAGGGTGATATTTGAGTGAACCCGGGAGAGGAAGTTCTCTGCAGGGAGGGTTCAACGCCCCCATAATAATCACGGACCACATCTTCCCTGGCTTGTTTGACGCTATAGCCATGTCTGGACATCCACGAACTCATACCTCCGAAAGTCGTATGCCGCTCGCGGCAGACATCCGCTAAAGAACAATGGTAGTCTACTTTTAATACTTCAAGGAAACGTTTCCAAGTGCTTCCAAATCTGTTTTCTTTTAAATCCATAATGCTTCGTTTTTATACATTGCAAAGATATGAGAACTAAAAAAAGAACGGCAATATAGAATCGCAGAGACGTTTACATGCTTCATGTCCAAGGATATTTCGGGAAAGGTTATACAATCCTAGAACCTTAGGCTGGTATATTCCCTTCAATTAGGAGCGACTATGATTTTTTAGTTTCGAGATTCAATATATCTCAGAATTTGCAAATAGATTGAGTCTACATATTTTTTCTGTTTATCACCAATGAAGGCATAATTATCTAATCCGGGTGCACTATTGATTTCCAGAACTATATAATTTTTGCACCACTTTTTAATTGTTGGAGTTAAGATGTCAATGCCACATAATTCTAAATTCATGTCATGGGCTATAGAAATAGCTAACTTACGATACTCTTCTGCCATTTCATCTGTCAATTCTAAAGCAGTACCACCCGAAGATAAGTTTGCATTATCTAAAAGCACCACATTTTCTTTTTCCGATGGAACATAATTCAAGTCTTTGCCTTCATTTTTTAAATGGTTTATCATTCTAAAATCATTTAAATCAATTTCTTTAACAGGTCTTCCTATTTCTTTAAAATGCTTCTGCTTTTCTTTCAATAACTCTAAAATGTTTTTCTTTCCATCACCTGTAACAGTCAAAGGAATACGCTGATAGGCTGAAAGAACACGTCCATCCAATACAACTATTCTGTAATCCGCATAATTAGAATAAAACTTTTCTACCAATAAAAAGTCTTTTCTCTTTTTTACAATTTTTGTAGCTATATCATAGAATTCCTTCACATTGCTAACTTTACAGACTAAAGTTCCTTGACTTTTATTATTGGGTTTCAAAATGACAGGAAAACCTAATTCTTGTGCATATAAACATCCATCTTTTATTCCGCGGCCATACTTTTCATCATATGGATGGTTAGAAAAACTCTTACCGATGGGTACGTTATAACCTAATTGTGATAAGAAATTATTGGTTTCAAATTTATTAGTAGTAACAGCAACTGTATTTGCCATATTGATATTAAGTTGGTTGTGTTTAAAGAATACACGTTTGCCATTCTGAAAAATAATCATTCCAAACCTTTGATATACAGGCTCCATAATGATACTAGCTCCTATCTGAGGAGCTAATCTTGCTATAAGGTGAGCTATATCTTCATTGTCCATACTTAAGGTTATTTTTATTGTTCAAGCAATGTTGTTACCGCCAATCTATAAATATCTTTTGTTATCTCATAATAATTATATCTACCATTCGGCTGTTGCGCTGCAAAGTTTTCAATCATTATTCCTGAGTTCACTTCCATAATATAATATGTTCCATTGGATACCACAATATCAATAGATGCAAATTTTATGTCTAGTGCATCAGCGGCTAATTTCACAAACTCTGCCAATTTAGCTTTCAAAGATTCATCTTCTATTATTATTGCATTCGCTCCGTTACCTAAATTATGTTTCCATGACATGACAACTTTCTCGCCTTTCGGTACAATTAGTTCAAGTTTTTCAAGCAAATCATTTAAATATGAAAGTCCTTGTTCTTTATACTTTGCAATTACCAAAGTTGCTAAAGTATCTTTACCATTACCTACAATATAAGGCCTTTCTTTTGCATATAACAATAAACTCTTTCCGTTTAGAAATATAACCCTATATTCATTTTCTATATTATAAAAAGGGCACAAGCAAAGATCATGATATTTGCTAAACATTTTCTGGACTGTACTTTCCAGCTCCCATTGATTGGATATTCGACTGACATCATTACCTCCGGTACCTTTATTGGGCTTACATACTATCCTATAATTACCGTCTGATTGGCACTTCTGAACATATTTCATTATTTCAGCCCAGCATCCCTTCTGTCCTATATATTTGGCTTGCCAATTGTAATTGAAAAATAATTTATGTTCTATTGCATTGATATGGTTGCGTGATAGTATTTCATAAGTTGCTTCTTTATCTTTGGCTAGCAATTGGGCTGTTGATGAATTGATTCCCCATTCATATCCATAAATGTAGCCAACTTTATTTTGCCTCTTTATTATAGTAATCCAATCTTCTGATAGGAATTGTACTTCAAATCTCATCTCCGTCGATAGTTCTTCCAGTATTTTAACCAGTATGCGTTTTTTATTTAATTGTTTCATGTTTTTCACTCGTCTTTTCTTGATTAAATACCTATTTCATGCTTACAAAAGAATAGTTAAGCATTCCATTTCTTTGCTGAGATATTTAAATAGATATACTATCTTTTTTAGTATGAAAGCATTTATAATCAGTAATATATAAGAAAGCGGGGAAAGAACCACTCCGTTGATAGGAAGTGTTTTCTTTCCCCGCTTGAAAGAGTTTATAATTTCTACTTTGGGTAGAAGCTGCTTCTCACGAAGGGGAAGCGAGCTTTTACTTTATAGGTTGATTATTTTTTTGTCAGAGTGACAGTATAAGTCTTGGTCATTACCATACCCCACTTATCTGTAACCTTCATGTTTACTTTCAGTTCAGCTTTACCATTAACCAAATCAGATGCTTTGATGTCACTTTCTGCTTTAGCTGTAAACTTACCATCAGCAATAGCACCGTCAGTAGCTACACTTGATACAAATTTATCAGCCAATTTAGCATCGTCCCATGCAAATTCTACAGACTTGATTTCATCTGAAGCTTTCTTTTCATCAGTTGTTACTGTTTCTTTCTTGGTAGCGTATGCTAACTTAGCATTATAAGCTTTGAACAAAGCAACTTCAGCACTGGCGTCTCTTGCAGCTTTCTCGTCTGCTGTCAAACCTGACTTGTCACCCCATACTCCGTTGTTATAAGTATAATACTTGTTAACCTCAGTCATGATAGTTTCCCAGCCCATCAAAGTGCTGGTCTCGCTTCCTACTGTTACATCATTGTTTGCAACAGTCAAGAAGAACTTCTCGTCTTTCAATGCGGTATAAGCATCAACAGTCATACCGAACTTGATCAAGTCAGCCTTCGCAATTTCGATAGGAGTAGCATTAGCATCCACTACATACTTTCCGGCAGCATCTTTCTCAGGAGCGTTATAGTCAGTAACGTCTTTCTGAGTAGAACCGCCTGCGTTTCCGAATAATGTCAGAGCCTTACCCTTGTTGATACCCAAAGCATAAACAGCAGAGATATTAGAAGTCATATCAACTGTTTTACCGAAGTTACCGGTAATAGCTTTTACAGTTACGTTAGAACCGTCTTTTGTATAAACTGAACTCTTAACGATAACCTTGAAGTCATAGTTAATAGTGTTTTCAGCATTGCCATACAATTTATAAGTAGCGCGGATATTGCGGTCCTTGTTCAGCATATATTGGTTATCAGGAGTATTAGCACCCTTCCAAGCATTCTGGTATACATTCAACTGGTTATTAGTAATCCAGTCTTCTGCACCCATTTCAGTATTAGCACCCATAGCATCTACCCAAGCTTTGTGATCCAAGTCGATATAAGTTACTGAAGTGTTATCAGCGAAATCAGGAACCAAGATACCGTCTCCCAGATTGTAAACTACCTTATTAGGTACGCTTGCATAGTCACCGATAACCTGCAATACACCGGCTGTAGTAAAGTCAGGTACTAACTTGAAGATGTCTTCTGCTTTCGGATTAGAAACAATCATGGTAGCTTCAGACTTCACAATAGTTGTAGCACCATCTTTTGCTTCAAATTCAATTGCATAAGTTCCAGGTATATATGTTGCAGCATCCAAGCTAAAGCCAAACTTAGCAAAGTCACTGTATGATGTAGCTGTTGCTTTGCCGTCACTCTTATACTGATTAAGATTACTGTCCTTAGTAGAATAAGTATATGTTGCTGTTTCAGGCTTTTCACCATTTTCATCCAACAGATAAACCTGCATAGTCTTAGCAGCTTTGAAGAATGCATTTTTCTGAGTTGCAGTAGTAAACTGGAAGTCAGCGACATTCCAAAGGATATTCTGTGTATAAGCTGCACCAACTTTTTCAGTAGATAATGTTACATTCTTGTCTTCCAAACCACCGGCTACTTGAATATCCTGATTAACAGTTACATCAATATCCTGATCAATAGCTGAACCATTCAGACCAAGTGCTATAACATTCAATTTAACAGTAATACTAGATACATTGGCGGGCATATTGGCAATAGTCAATACATTTCCGTCCAAAGACAAACCATATTGTTCAATATTCAACTGGTCACGAAGTTTTACAATAGCCTTACCTTTGTATTCATTTGCATAGATGATACCGGCTTTCTCAGTCTTAGCATCAACAGCTGTCAAATCAATAGTAGGAGCATAAGTTACAGTTCCAGCTTGTACAGTAACGTCAGCTTTCACTTCGTTTGCAGAAACATTATATGCAAAAGCAGTCTTGACAACTGTACCCTTTTCATTTTCTATAACTAGAGATGCTTCTTCACTCTCAGTAGTTGCATATTTTTTATCCTTTTCATCGTATGCAGGTTCTACGTCCAATGTCCACAAGCAATCTTCCGTTTTAGCGGCTCTAGACATAACACCATTTTTTACTTTCCAGTCGTCTGCAATACCTTTGACAGGGTTAGACAATGCAATATCAAGAACTTTTCCTTTAGCCAGTTGCAAAGAGAAATCAAACTTATCTGTCAATTCTACATTTGCGGGATTTACCAATATCGGCAATTCGCCACCTTGTTTTACTGTAGCATTTGCAGCAATACCGGTAAGGTCAGTGAATTTCTCAGTCAATGCCTTATATGCCTTCTTTGCTTTTTCTGTAGTATTCTTTGCAGCAGGTTGCCACTTTGCAGTTTGGAATTTAACATTAACGATAGGAGCCAGAGCTTCTACTACGAATGAGTCAGAAGTAGCGGGCAAAGTAACATCCTGGAATGCACCTGTTTC